>DASSKL010000016.1 GCA_035690485.1 Mycobacteriales bacterium
CGCATCTTCGGGCTGGAGAACGAGTACGGCGTCACGTGCACGTTCCGGGGCCAGCGCCGCCTGAGCCCCGACGAGGTCGCCCGCTACCTCTTCCGACGCGTCGTGTCCTGGGGCCGGTCGAGCAACGTCTTCCTGAAGAACGGCGCGCGGCTCTACCTCGACGTCGGCAGCCACCCGGAGTACGCCACCCCGGAGTGCGACACCGTCGTCGACCTCGTCACGCACGACAAGGCGGGGGAGCGGATCCTCGAAGGTCTGCTCATGGACGCCGAGCGGCGGTTGCGCGAGGAGGGCATCGCCGGCGATATCTACCTGTTCAAGAACAACACCGACTCCGCCGGCAACTCCTACGGGTGCCACGAGAACTACCTGGTCGGCCGGCACGGGGAGTTCAGCCGGCTGGCCGACGTACTCATCCCGTTCCTCGTCAGCCGGCAGATCATCTGCGGCGCCGGGAAGGTGCTGCAGACCCCGCGCGGCGCCGTCTACTGCGTGAGCCAGCGGGCGGAGCACATCTGGGAGGGCGTGAGCAGCGCCACCACGCGCAGCCGCCCGATCATCAACACCCGCGACGAGCCGCACGCCGACGCCGAGAGGTTCCGCCGCCTGCACGTGATCGTCGGCGACTCCAACATGAGTGAGACCACGAACCTGCTGAAGATCGGCACCACCGACCTCGTGCTGCGGATGCTCGAGGCGGGCGTGGTCATGCGCGACCTGACCCTCGACAACGCGATCCGGGCGATTCGCGAGATCAGCCACGACATGACCGGTCGGCGGCGGGTCAAGCTCGCCAACGGTCGCGAGGCCAGCGCGCTGGAGATCCAGCTCGAGTACTACGCCAAGGCCAACGACTTCGTGCAGCGCCGGGGCGGCGACGCGACGGCGGAGCGGGTGCTCGACCTCTGGGGCCGCACCCTCACCGCGATCGAGTCCGGTGACCTGGACCCGGTCGCCCGCGAGATCGACTGGATCACCAAGTACCAGCTGATCGAGCGCTACCGGGCCAAGCACAACCTGCCGCTGTCGAGCCCCCGCGTCGCGCAGCTCGACCTCGCCTACCACGACGTCAACCGCGACCGCGGCCTCTACTACCTGCTCGAGCGCAAGGGCGCGGTCGCGCGGGTCAGCACCGACCTCGCGGTCTTCGAGGCGAAGTCGGTACCGCCGCAGACGACGCGGGCCCGCCTGCGCGGCGACTTCATCAAGCGGGCGCAGGACAAGCGCCGCGACTTCACCGTCGACTGGGTGCACCTCAAGCTCAACGACCAGGCCCAACGCACCGTGCTGTGCAAGGACCCGTTCCGCGCGGTCGACGAACGCGTCGACAAGCTCATCGCGTCGATGTGAGCAGCGCGGCGGCGTGCCGCCCGGCCGCCGCCTGCGCGAGGAAGTACGACGGATCGGCGTCGAGCCCGCGGCCCATGGTCGACAACGGGACGGGAGTCCCGCGCAGCGCGTCGTACAAACCGTCGACGGCGACCTCGACGAGCCGGTGCCGCTCGCCCAACGCGACCACCTGCTCTCGCACCCGGGCGCCGAGGTCGCCGTCCAGCAACGGGACGGCGACGTCCGCCGGAACGAGAGCGACCCGGCCGTAGGCCGTGAGCGAGTGGTGTGACACCCCACGGTGCCGCTCCCGGGTGTCGGCCTCGCTGACCCGTAGGGCGGCGATCGGGCGCCCGCCGAGCACCGCCGCCGCGTTGACCGCCTCACCCGCGGTGACGCCGGAGAAACCCCAGCGCGTGCCGGTGCCGAGGTTGCCCGGCCCCTGGGCCACGACCGCGACGTCCGCGCCGAGCACCAGGCGGGCGGCCAGCAGACCGGTATGCACGGTCACGGCCTCGACGTCGCCGCCGTAGGCCTGTCCGACCGTGACCGCGCCGGCGAGCCAGCCCGCGTCACGCAGTGCGGCCACCGTGCGCGAGAACCAGAGCGGCAGCGCCCCGCCGTCGGTCATGACGTAGACGACGCGGGCGTCCGGCCGGCGATCGCGCAGACCCGCGACCACGGCGGGGAGAGCCGAGTGCAGGTCGGCGACGACGACCGGCATCGCGGCGATGTCGTCGCCGTCCGCGAGAAGCGGGTGGTGCGGCGAGTCCTGCTCGTCGACGCCGAGCACCACCGTCTGCATCGGCGTGTAGCGCGCCTTGACCAGGTGCCCGGGCTCGTCCGTGTCGGATGGCAACCGCTCGGGCAGCGCGACGACCAGGGCGTAGCCGCCCGTGCCCAGACCCAGGTCGAGAGCGGTCGTGTTCAGCAGGACCGTGTCCCCCACGCCCGGATGCCCGACGAGCGAGGGGTAGGCCAGCGCTCGCATCACCCCGTCGTCGACCTCGACGTCCAGCTCGACGGCACCAGGCCAGGAACGGGCGATGGCGCGCACCTGCCCCGCTCGCCACCGGATCACGCGTCGGAGGCTAGCGATCCGGCCGGCCCGCGCTAGCGTGGCCAACCGTGTCCGCCCGCAAGACCGAGCGGCTGCTCAACCTCGTGATCTGCCTGCTCGCCACCCGCCGGCACCTCACGGCCGAGCAGATCCGCCGCGCCGTCCCGCAGTACGACGACTGCGCGAGCGACGAGGCGTTCCGGCGGATGTTCGAGCGCGACAAGGAGGAGCTGCGCGACCTCGGCATCCCGCTGGAGACCGGCTCCGACAGCGTCTGGGACGACGAGCCGGGCTACCGGATCGCGCGGGGCGACTACGAGCTGCAGGACATCGCGCTGGAGGCCGACGAGGCCGCCGCGATCGGGCTGGCCGCCCGGTTGTGGCAGACGGCGGTGCTGTCAGAGCCGGCGTCGCGGGCGGTGCTGAAGCTGCAGGCCGCCGGGATCGAGACCGACGGGCGGGTCAGCGGCGCGCTCGAGCCGCGGGTAGAGGCGACCGAGGATGCGTTCGCGCCGCTGCTCGCCGCGGTGCGGGCCGGTCAGGCCGTCCGGTTCCCGTACCGCCCGGTGGGCGCGGCCGCCGCGGCCGAGCGCCACGTCGAGCCGTGGGGCATCGTCAGCTGGCGCGGTCGCTGGTACGCCGTCGGCCACGATCGCGACCGCGGGGCGACCCGGGTGTTCCGCCTCAGCCGGGTCACCGGGGACGTGCGACCGGTCGGCGCGGAGGGGGCCGTCGTGCCTCCCGCCGACGTCGACCTGGTCCGCGAGGTCGCCGGCATCGCGCACGAGGAACCCGCGGCAACCGCACGCCTGCGGGTCCGCGCCGGCCGCGCCGCCGACCTGCGTCGCAACGCGCAGCAGGAGAGCAGCGCGGAAGGCTGGGACGTCGTGACCCACGACTACGCCGATGCCGACCGCTTCGCGGAGTGGATCGCCGGCTACGGCGCCGACGTCGTGGTCCTCGAGCCGGCGGAGGTACGCGACGCCGTCATCCGGCGCCTGCGGGCAGCCGCAGGTGCGGTCTGATGGCCGCCGCCGGCGACCAGCTGCCGCGCCTGCTCGCGCTGGTGCCATGGCTGCTCGCGCACCCGGGGGAGCGGGTCACCGACGTCGCCGCCGAGTTCGGGGTCACGCCCACCCGGCTCGAGGCCGACCTGAACCTGCTCTTCGTGTGCGGCCTCCCCGGGCACGGGCCGGGTGACCTGATCGACGTCGTCTACGAGGGTGACCGGGTCTCCGTGCACAACGCCGACGCCATCAGCCGGCCGTTGCGCCTCACCGCCGACGAGGCGCTCGCGCTGGTCGTGGCGCTGCGGACGCTGGCGGAGGTGCCCGGGGTCGACGCGAGTGACGCGGTCCGCCGCGCCCTGGCGAAGGTCGAGTCCGCCGTGGGGGGAGAGGCGGGTCCGGCCGGCCGCGTCGCGGTGGCGGTCGAGAGCGAGGCCGACGTCGTCTCCGTCGCTACCCGCGGCCTCGAGGAGCGGCGGCGGATACATCTCACCTACTACGTCCCCGGCCGCGACGAGACCACCGAGCGCGACGTCGACCCGATGCGGCTGGTCCTGGCCGGCGGCCGCACCTACCTCGAGGCGTGGTGCCGGAGGGTCGAGGACGTACGCCTCTTCCGGCTCGACCGCGTGCTCGACCTGACGCTGCTCGACGTCCCCGCCGAGGTGCCCGCGGAGGCACGGCCGCACGACTTCAGTGCCGGCGTGTTCACCGCTGCGCCCGACGACCTGCTCGTCACCCTGGAGCTCGCCGCAGCCGCCCGGTGGGTCGCCGACTACTACCCGTGCGAGTCGGTCGAGGAGCTGCCCGACGGCGGGCTGCGGGTAGCCCTGCGCACTCCCGACACCGGCTGGGTCCGCCGGCTGCTGCTGCGGCTCGGCGCGCACGGCCGTGTCGCCGCCCCCGACGAGCTCGCCGCACAGGTGCGCGCCGACGCCGCGGACGCCCTTGCGGCGTACGACGGGGGCTGAGCCGAGCCGCTACGCCCGGGTTGGTCCGGGTTGGTCCTCGTGACTAGTCACGTTGCGCCGACCGGCACTCAAGGACTTTCGCACCACCGCCGATGCAGTCATCGAACTCACCCATCAGGGTGACAGCGAGTGCGAAAGGACACCGCCGTGACCACGATCAAGGCGTCCTGCCCGGGCTGCGGGGAAGTCGAGCTGACCAGCGCCGACATCACGTTGCAGGTCTGCAACCACGCGCCGCTGTCCTACTACTCGTTCGTCTGCCCGACGTGCCGCGACGAGGTCCGCAAGCCGGCCGACGACCACGTCGTCTCGCTGCTCATGTCCGGCGGGGTGCGCGCCCAGGTCTTCGAGATCCCGGCCGAGGCGCTCGAGCCCAAGGCGGGCCCGACGATCTCCTACGACGACCTGCTCGACTTCGTGCTCCAGCTCTCGCGGCACGACCGCCTCGCGGCACTCGCCACCGCGGGCGCCCGTTCGTAAGTCCGACACACCCCCTCGAGAGGTCCCCCGCGGAAGATTCCGCGGGGGACTTCTGCGTCGAGGCCCTGTCGCGCACTTTGCGTCGTACGATCAGGGCGTCGGTTCCCCGCCGGAAGGATGGTCCAATGGGCGAGTTCAGCCCGTGGCACCTGCTCATCGTCGCCGTTGTCTTCGTCGTGCTGTTCGGCGCGAAGAAGCTGCCCGATGCGGCCAGGTCCATCGGCCGCTCGATGCGGATCTTGAAGGCCGAGGTCAAGACCCTCCACGAGGACGAGACCCCGACCGCTATGCCGCCGGCTCCGGTCGCGACATCGGCACCCGTTGCCCCGCCGCCGGCGATCGAGGCAACGGCGCAGCCGGTCGCCGCACCCGCGGCCCCGGCAGCACCCGCCGCGCAGCCGGCCGCGTCGCAGCACTCCGAGAGCGTCTGACCGGCCGCCGTCGTGGCCATGCCTCGACGGCGCACGGCGCGGCCCGCACCGGACGGGCGCATGACGCTCGTCGAGCACCTCGGCGAGCTGCGCTCCCGGCTCTTCAAGTCCTGCGTCGCGGTCGTCATCACCTCAGTTGGTGCGTTCGCCGTCCACGAACGCATCCTGCTGTTCCTCACCAAGCCCTACTGCAAGCTGCCGGAGGCGCACCGCCTGACCGGCGGGCACGACTGCTCGCTGATCGTCACCGGCGTGCTCGAGGGCTTCCAGGTGAGCCTGAAGGTGTCGCTGTACGCCGGCATCCTGGTCGCCGCACCGATCTGGCTCTACCAGCTGTGGCGCTTCATCACGCCGGGGCTGCTCTCCAACGAGCGCAAGTACGCGTTGACGTTCGTCGGCGCGTCGACCGCGCTGTTCGCCGGCGGCGTGGCGATGGCCTACCTGATGCTGGGTTACGGCCTGGAGTTCCTGCTCGGGTTCGCGTCGGGCAACCTGACGCCCGCACTGAAGATCGACAGCTACCTGTCGTTCATGACGACCTTTGCGATGGCCTTCGGCCTGGCGTTCGAGTTCCCGCTGACGCTCGTCCTGCTCAACCTGGCCGGCGTGCTGTCCTATGCGCGCATGCGCAGCTGGTGGCGCGGAATCGTGTTCGGCATCTTCGCGTTCTCCGCCGTCGCCACGCCGACCGGCGACCCGTTCACGATGTCGGGCATGGCGCTGCCCATGTGCCTGCTGTTCGGTGTCGCGCTGCTGATCGCCCGCTCGCACGACGCCCGCAAGGCACGCCAGGAGGCGGAGGCGCCCTACGCCAACGTGCCCGACGACGAGGCGACGCCGCTGGAGATGGAGCCCTCGCAGTAGGGGCTTCGGCTCCCGGCCGGCGCCTGCCTGCTGGGTAGCCTTCGAGCGTGGCTTCCCCCGCCGAGCGTTACTCCGCCGCTCGGCGGCGCGGCCAGTCGCCGGTGCTGGCCGACTTCCTCGCCCGCTACTCCTTCGGCCTCGACCCGTTCCAGGACGAGGCCTGCCGCGCCCTGGAGGCGGGCCGCGGCGTGCTCGTCGCCGCCCCGACCGGCGCCGGCAAGACGGTGGTCGGTGAGTTCGCGGCCCACCTGGCGCTGCAGACCGGACGCAAGTGCTTCTACACGACGCCGATCAAGGCCTTGTCGAACCAGAAGTACGCCGACCTGTCGGCCTGGCACGGGCCTGATGACGTGGGCCTGCTGACCGGGGACAACTCGATCAACGGCGACGCCTCGGTGGTCGTCATGACGACCGAGGTGCTGCGCAACATGCTCTACGCCGGGTCGGACACGCTGCGCGGACTCGGCTATGTCGTCATGGACGAGGTGCACTACCTGGCCGACCGGTTCCGGGGCGCGGTCTGGGAAGAGGTGATCATCCACCTGCCGGACGACGTACGCCTGGTCTCGCTGTCGGCCACGGTGAGCAACGCCGAGGAGTTCGGCGAGTGGCTCGGTGAGGTGCGGGGCGACACGGCCGTGATCGTGGAGGAGCACCGGCCGGTGCCGCTGTGGCAGTCGATGCTGGTCGGCCGCCGGCTCTACGACCTCTACGCCGACGACGCGCACAGCGACGTCAACCCCGAGCTGCTGCGGGTGGCCCGCGAGGACGACCGGTTCGGCCGGCCCGGTGGGTCGCGGCGCAGCCGGCCCGGCGACCGGCCACGGCCCCGGCGAGGCCCGTGGGTACCGGCCCGGCCCGACGTGGTCGAGGAGCTCGACCGCGCGGGCATGCTGCCCGCGATCACCTTCATCTTCAGCCGGCAGGGCTGTGACCAGGCGGTGGCGCAGTGCCTGCGCGCCGGGTTGCGGCTCAACTCGGCCGCCGAGGCCCGCGACGTCCGCCACCACGTCGAGCAGCGGACCCGGGACCTACCCGACGAGGACCTCGGCGTCCTGGGCTACCACGAGTGGCTCGACGGGCTCGAGCGCGGGCTCGCCGCCCACCACGCCGGCATGCTGCCGACGTTCAAGGAAGTGGTCGAGGAGCTGTTCGTCCGGGGGCTGGTCAAGGCGGTCTTCGCCACCGAGACCCTGGCACTCGGCATCAACATGCCCGCGCGCACGGTCGTGCTCGAGCGCCTGTCGAAGTGGAACGGCGAGGCCCACGTCGACATCACGCCGGGGGAGTACACCCAGCTCACCGGTCGCGCCGGCCGGCGCGGGATCGACGTCGAAGGGCACGCCGTCGTGCTCTACACGCCGGGCGTCGACCCCAAGCACGTCGCCGGCCTCGCCTCCACCCGCACCTATCCGCTGCGCTCCAGCTTCCGCCCGTCGTACAACATGGCCGTCAACCTCGTCGGCAAGGTCGGCCGGCACACCGCGCGCGAGCTGCTGGAGTCGTCGTTCGCGCAGTTCCAGGCCGACCGCTCGGTCGTCGGCCTGGCCCGCCAGGTGCGCCGCAACGAAGAGGCGCTCGAGGGCTACCGCGAGGCGATGACCTGCGACCTGGGCGACTTCGCGGACTACGCGGGACTGCGGCGTCGCCTCACCGACCGCGAGGCCGAGCTGGCCCGGCGGGGCGCCGCGTCACGGCGGGCCGAGGCAGCGAACGCGCTGGAGCGGCTGCGGACCGGCGACGTGATCCGGATCCCCGCCGGCCGACGGGCGGGGCTCGCGGTCGTCCTCGACCCCGGCCTGGCCGAGGGGCTCGAGGGTCCGCGCCCGACCGTGCTCACGGCGGACCGGCAGGTGAAGAAGCTGACCGTGCACGACTTCCCGGTGCCGGTCGAACCGCTCGCGCGGGTCAAGGTGCCGAAGAGCTTCAACTCCCGCAACCCGAAGAGCCGGCGGGACCTGGTCTCGAGCATGCGCAACACCGGAGTCGAGGAGGGCACCGGCCGGCCCCGGCGGCAGGCGTCGGGCGCGGCCGACGACCCGGAGATCGCCCGGTTGCGTGCCGAGCTGCGCGCCCACCCGTGCCACCGGTGCCCCGAGCGCGAGGACCACGCCCGCTGGGCCGAACGTTTCCACCGGCTGCGCCGGGAGACCGATGCGCTCGAACGTCGCGTCGAGGGCCGCACCAACACCATCGCCCGCACCTTCGACCGCGTGTGCCGGCTGCTCCAGGACGGTGGTTACCTCGACGGCGACACGGTGACTCCGGCCGGCGCGCAGCTCGCGCGCATCTACAACGACGCCGACCTGCTCGTCGCCGAGTGCATTCGCCGGCGGCTCTGGGACGGGCTGTCCGCGCCGGAGCTGGCCGCCGTCGTGTCCTCGGTGGCCTACGAGGCCCGCCGCGAGGAAGCCGGGCCGCCGAGGCTGCCCGGTGGCCGGGTGCGCCCCACCCTCACCGAGATGCAGCGGCTGTGGGTGCGGCTCAAGGACGCCGAGAGCGACCACCGGCTCAACTTCCTGCGCGAGCCCGACGCGGGTTTCGCCTGGGCGGCGCACCGCTGGGCGAGCGGCCACCCGCTCGACACCGTGCTCACGGAGACCGACCTGCCGGCGGGCGACTTCGTGCGCTGGGTCAAGCAGCTGCTCGACCTGCTCGGTCAGATCGAGGACGTCGCCGAGGAACCGTTACGTGCGACCGCCCGCGCGGCGATCCGGGCCCTGGACCGCGGTGTGGTGGCCTACTCCTCGGTCGGCTGACGGCGCGGCTTTCAGGCCGCGGAGGGCGTCGGCAGGCCGACGACGCCACGCTCGGTGCGTACGGCGTCGACGTAGGCGTCGAGCTGCCCCGCCACCCACCGCTCGTCGTAACCGAACTCCTCGGCGAGCAGCCGCGCGGCCCGGCCGGCCGACGGCAGGGCCGCGTCGCGATCGCGCAACGACAACCGCGTGCGGCGGCTGAACACGTCGTCGAGCGTCGCCGCACCCTCGGCGCGGGCCGCGTAGACGACCTCGGCCGCGATGTGGTCGGCGGCGGGAGACAGGGGCTCGCCGAGCGACGGGTCGGCCGCCACGAGCGAGAGCACGTCGGGCGCGTGGTCGCCGTGCTGGCGCACCAGGAGCTTGGCCACCTGCTCGGAAAGGCCGAGCTGGTCGGCGACCACCGTGACCTCCCGGATGAAGTCGGCCAGCCGGTGGTGCATCCCCAGGTTGATCTCGTCGGTGCGGCAGCGGGCCTTCTTGTCGTCGCGTTCCACGATGCGGTCGACGACGTCCTTGGCCATCCGGCGGAAGGTGGTGAGCTTGCCGCCGGTGATCGTCAGCAGGCCGTTGTCGTCGTCGAAGAGCACGTGGCGCCGGGAGACGTCGCTCATCGACTCGGGGTCGTCGCCCGAACGCAGCAGCGGCCGCACGCCCGCCCAGGCGCCCACGACGTCGTCGGCGGTCAGCCCGCGGTCGAAGACGGCGTTGCCGGCGGCGAGCACGTAGTCGAGGTCGTCCTGCGTCACCGACACCTCGTCGAGGGCGCCGTCGTACGGCGTGTCGGTGGTGCCGAGGATCGTCTGGCGGCCCCAGGGGATCGCGAACATCGACCGCTGGTCGCCCTGCTTGCTCGGCAGCAGCACGCTCGCGTCGTCGAGCGGCAACCGTGCGTGGGGTACGACGAGGTGCACGCCCTTGCTCGGCTGCACGAGGTCGCCGCGACCCGGGTTGGCCATCCCGAGCAGGCGGTCGACCCACACGCCCGTGGCGTTGACGACGTGCCGCGCGCGGATCTCGTAGGAGTCACCGCTCAGCCGGTCGGTCACGGTCGCCCCGCACACCGAGCCGTCGCCGTCGAAGAGCAGGCCGGTCGCCTCGGTGTAGGTCAGCACGCTCGCCCCGAAGCTACGGGCCGCCCGCACGACGGCGAGCACCAGCCGGGCGTCGTCGGTGGCGGAGTCGCCGTAGACGTAGGCGTAGGCGCAACCCGAACCGTCGAGGGCCGGCGCGAGCGCGATCGCCTCCTCGGCGGTGATGCGGTCATGCCGGCGGACGTTGCGCATGCCCGCGAAGACGTCGTAGGTCGTCATGCCGAGGCCGAGCAGGCGCCGCTTCGCGGTGTCGGGCCAGACCGGGTAGACGAAGTCCATCGCCCGCACGAGGTGGGGCGCGAGGCGCATCAGCAGCTGGCGCTCCGTGACGCCCTCGAGCACGAGGCCGAACTCGTAGTGCTCCAGGTAGCGCAGGCCGCCGTGGATGAGCTTGCTCGACTTGCTGCTGGTGCCGCTGGCGAGGTCGCCCATCTCCACGGCGGCGAGCCGCAGACCGCGGCTGGCCGCGTCGAGCGCGACGCCGGCGCCGGTGGCGCCCAACCCCACGACGAGGACGTCGAGCACCCCGTCGGTCGCGGACGCGATCGCGTCCTGGCGGTTGCGCAGCGTGAACGGACCGTCAGCCATTTCCTCCATGCTGCCACGCAAGGGCGGCCCCGAGCCGGTTCAACGCGCTGTCCAGACCCCAGCGGTCGCACAGCGCGACCAGCCCCTCGGGATCGGCCGGGGCGGTCGGCAGCAGGTCGTCGTAGACCGGCAGCGGCACGTCGGTCACCACGCGCACGACCACCTCCGCAGCCGCCACGTAGTCGGCGTGCCGGGCCACCTTCGGCTCGTGCTGCGCCGCCTCCGCGGCCGTGCCGTACTTCGTGACCAGTGCCGCGGCCGTCTTCTCGCCGACCCCCGGAACCCCGGGCAGGCCGTCCGACGGGTCGCCGCGCAACATCGCGAACTCGCCGTAGGACCGGCCGGGCACGCCGTACTTCTCGGTGATCGCCGCCTCGTCGACCACGTCGAGCCGGGCAACGCCACGCGCGGTGTAGAGCACCCGCACCGGCTTGTCGTCGCGCACCAGCTGGAAGAGGTCACGGTCGCCGGTGACGACGTCGACCGGTCCGCCGTGGGCCTCGGCCAGAGTGCCGATGACGTCGTCGGCCTCGAAGCCCGCAACGCCCACGCACGGGATGCCGACTGCGGCGAGCACCTGCTCGATGATCGGCACCTGCACGTTGAGCGCCTCCGGCGCCTGGTCGCCGCCACCCGGACCGACGCGGTGAGCCTTGTACGCCGGGAGCGCGGCCACCCGGAACGCCGGCCGCCAGTCGGCGTCCATGCACGCCACCAGCCGCTGCGGTCGGTACTTCCGGACCAGCTGCGCGGTCATGTCAACGAGCCCTCGGACCGCGTTGATCGGGGTGCCGTCGGGCGCGGTCACCGACTCCGGTACGCCGAAAAACGCACGAAAGTAAAGGGAAGGTGCGTCGAGCACCATCAGGCGGTCGGCGGTCACCCGGCCAGCATGGCGCAGCGGGGCGACCCGCGATCAACCTGACGACGGTGTCGGGCTACATTCCCCCGCATGGATATCAACGGTGCAGGAGCCATCATCTCGGGTGGCGCGTCCGGTCTCGGTGAGGCGACGGCACGCGTCCTCGCGTCGGCGGGTGTCAAGGTCACCATCGCCGACCTCAACGCCGACAAGGGCAAGGCCCTCGCCGACGAGCTGGGCGGCGTCTTCGTCTCGACCGACGTGACCGACGAGGGCCAGGTCCAGAACGCCGTCGACCAGGCGGTCGCCACCGGCGCGCCGCTGCGGATCGGCGTGGCCTGCGCCGGCATCGGCTGGGCGTCCCGCATCGTCGGCCGCGACGGCACCCCCCACGACCTCGGTGCCTACAAGAAGATCGTCGAGGTCAACCTGATCGGGACGTTCAACTTCTGGCGCATCGCCGGCTCGGCGATCAGCCAGACCGAGGCGCTGGAGAGCGGCTCGCGCGGCGTCCTCGTCGGCACCGCCTCGGTCGCCGCCTTCGACGGCCAGATCGGGCAGATCTCCTACTCGGCGTCCAAGGGCGGCATCGTCGGCATGACGCTGCCGGCCGCGCGTGACCTCGCGCCGGTGGGCGTCCGGGTCTGCACCATCGCCCCCGGGCTGTTCGACACGCCGCTGCTCGGCATGCTCCCCGACGAGCAGAAGGCCGCGCTGGCCAAGGACGTCGTGTTCCCGAAGCGACTCGGCCGCCCGGAGGAGTACGGCAAGCTGGTGCGCGCCATCGCCGAGATCGACTACCTCAACGGCGAGACGTTCCGGCTCGACGGCGCCCTGCGGATGCCGCCGAAGTAGCCTCGGCGATCCTGCTCCCGCTCGACCAGGGTCACTCCTGCGTGGTTCGTGCACGCCGGGAGTGGCCCTGATCGTGCGCCTAGGCTGACGTGGTGGACTCCGACGGGCTCTACCCCCGCGACCGCCTCGACCGGGCCCGGCAGGCGGCCGCGACGGCCGGCATCGACGTCCTGCTGCTCACCCCCGGCGCCGACCTGCGCTACCTCACCGGCTACGCCGCCCTGCCGCTGGAGCGGCTGACCTGCCTCGCCGTCCCGGCCTCCGGCGAGCCCGTCCTGGTCGTGCCCGAGCTCGAACGCCCTGCCGCGCTGGCCAGCCCTGCCGCCCGCCTCGGCATCGACATCGTCGGTGTGGGCGAGACCGGCGACGCCTATGCGACCGTCGCCGACCGGGTGCGGGCCGCCCTGGGTCGCGAACCCGCGCGGGTCGCCGTGGCCGACCGGATGTGGGCCGAGCAGGAGATGCGCTTTCGCCGCGCGCTGCCGGCCGCCGAGCACCAGCTCGCCGGGGAGGTGATGCGCCGCCTGCGGATCCGCAAGACGGTCGCGGAGGTGGCGGCCCTGCGCCGCGCCGGCGAGGCGATCGACCGGGTGCACGAACGGATCGGGGAGTGGTTGCGCCCGGGTCGCACCGAGCGCGAGGTCGGCCGCGACATCGCCCAGGCGATCCTCGACGAGGGGCACGCGGCGGTGAACTTCGTGATCGTCGGTTCGGGACCCAACGGGGCGAGCCCGCACCACGACACCGGCTCCCGCACGATCGAAGCCGGCGACCCGGTCGTCGTCGACATCGGCGGGACCACCGCCGACGGTTACTGCTCCGACGAGACCCGCACCTACGTCGTCGGCACGCCGCCGCGCGACTTCGCCGACTACTACGCCGTGCTCCAGGAGGCGCAGGAGGCGGCCTGCGCGGCCGTCCGCCCCGGGGTGAGTGCCGCCTCGATAGACCGGGCCGCGCGGCAGGTCATCGACGCCGCCGGTTACGGCGCCTACTTCGTGCACCGCACCGGCCACGGCATCGGCCTCGAGGAGCACGAGGACCCCTACGTCGTCGACGGCAACGAGGAGCTGCTCGCGCCGGGGATGTGCTTCTCGATCGAGCCGGGGATCTACCTGCCCGGCCGGCACGGCGCCCGCATCGAGGACATCGTCGCCGTCACCGACGACGGGGTCGACCGGCTCAACGTCGTACGCCGCGACCTCGTGACCCTCTGACATGCCGGTCGACCGCGAGCTCCCGAGCGACGAGGCCCGTGCCATCGTCGGCCTGGCCCGCGACCTCGCCGAGCGCGAGCTCAAGCCGCGCGCGGCGGAGCACGAGGAGCGGGGCGAGTTCCCGCGCGAGGTGTTCCGGCTGCTCGGCGAGGCGGGGCTGCTGGGCCTCACCTATCCCGTCGGCTACGGCGGCGGCGCCCAGCCCTACACGGTCTACCTGCAGGTGCTGGAAGAGCTGGCGGCCGGTTGGGCCGCGGTAGCCCTCGGCGTCTCGGTGCAGAGCCTCGCGGCGTACCCCGTCGCGGAGTTCGGCACCGAGGAGCAGCGCCGCGACCTGCTGCCGGCGATGCTCGACGGGTCGTCGGTGGGCGCCTACTGCCTGTCCGAGACGCAGTCGGGAAGTGACGCGGCGGGACTGCAGACCCGCGCGGTCCGCGACGGGGACGACTACGTGCTCGACGGCACCAAGGCGTGGGTGACCCACGGCGGGGTCGCGGACTTCTACAACGTCTTCTGCCGCACCGGCGAGCACCGCACCCGGGGCATCTCGACGCTGCTCGTACCGGCCGACACGCCGGGCCTGGTGCCCCAGCCGCCGGAGCGCAAGATGGGGCTGCGCGCCAGCCCCACCGCGCAGGTCGTGCTCGACCGGGCACGGGTCCCGGCCGGGCGGCTCGTCGGCGCCGAGGGGGATGGCTTCCGCATCGCGCTGTCGGCCCTCGACGGCGGGCGCCTCGGCATCGCCGCCATCGCCACCGGGGTGGCGCAGGCGGCCCTCGACGAAGCGGTCGCCTACGCGCGGCAGCGGCGGCAGTTCGGCCAGCCGATCGCCGACTTCCAGGGCGTGGCGTTCCTGCTCGCCGACATGGCGACGGGGGTGGAGGCGGCCCGCTCGCTCTACCTCACGGCCGCCCGGCGCCGGGACGCCGGCAAGCCCTACTCGGCCCAGGCGTCCATGGCCAAGCTCCTCGCCACCGACACCGCCATGCGGGTGGCGACCGACGCGGTGCAGGTGCTCGGCGGCGCGGGGTACACGGCCGACTTCCCGGTCGAGCGCTACATGCGCGAGGTGAAGGTCATGCAGATCTTCGAGGGAACGAACCAGATCCAGCGGATGGTCATCGGCCGCCATCTCACCCAGCCCTAGCGGGAGACTCCGGTCAGGGTGTGCCCGTCGCCGTGGGAGTGGGTGACTCGCTCGGCGGGACGCTGGGCGGTGGGCTCGGCGGGGGAGTGGTCGGCTTGGGCGACGGCTTGGGAGAGGTCGCCGTCGGCGTGGGGCTCGTGGGCTTGGGCGCGGGCTTGGTGGTCGAAGTCGCGGGCGCGGGTGCCTTCGTCGGCGTCGCGCTGGCCGAAGGCGTCGGCGTGGGGGAGTAGGGGTCGGCCGACAGCAGCGTCATCGACCAGTTGGCGACCCGGAGCTTGCCCTCCGTGACGACCTGGCGCGTGGTGATCCGGTAGGAGCCCTGGCCGAGGAGATGGACGGCGGAGGTGGTGCGCACCGCGCGCACGACCTGACCGACCACTTCCGCCTGGATGTCGAGCTGCTGGAGGTGCTCGCCGATGCTCGACCTGCCGGGGTGCGCGAGCGCGGGTCGCGGCTGGTGCGGGTCGACGTGCCGCCAGATGCTGTCGTTCTCCTCGGTGAGCGCGACCAGGCCGGCCCGGTAGTTGGAGATGGCGGCGTGCGCGAGCAGCAGCGGCTGGTTGGACTGCCGCCAGCCGTCGTCGGCGGTCCCGGTGATCTGCAGGGTGCCGTGCGGCACCGAGGGGCTGCCCTGCGCCACCCGCTCCACGGTGTCGTCGACGAACGGGTCGCCCTCCGGCGGCAGCTGGTCCTGGGCCACCCCGAGCGCGACCTTCGTGTCGACGAGGTCGCTGAAGACGAGGTAGCGGTCGTTGGTCCAGTAGAGCGCGGTCGTCGGCCAGCAGGTCTCGAGGACGACCTGTGGCGTGGCAGCGTGGTAGAGCGGTGAGCCCTTCTTCACGACCTTGTGCTCGCTGACGCGGTAGGTGTCGACGGCGCAGCCGTGCTGCAGGGTGAACTCGTCACCGGGGCGCAGGTGGTCGATGCGGCTGAACCACGTGACGTCGTGCGCCGCCAGGACGCTGGTGCCCTTGCTGCCCGGCCAGGCGCTCGTCGACAGGTGCCCGACGGCGATCGACAGCTGACCCTCCTCGACGCCCTCGACGACCGGTGCGGTCAGCTTCAGGGCCGGGATCTTCAGCACACCGACGAGGTCGCCGGGGTGGACCTTCTTCGGGTCAGGCGGCCGGGCGCACCCCGGCGTCGGGCTGGCGAGCACCCGGTCGATGTTGCGGGTTGCGCGCTCGACCAGGGCATGCCCGGCCGAGCTGCTGTGGTCGCGGTAGAGGATGACGTGCGCGATCAGGTAGCCGCCGAGCAGCACGCAGACGACGGCGACCGCGGTGAGCCACGGGAGCCGGCGGCGCCTACGGTGCCGACCGGTCGAACCGTCCGTGGTGGAGATGACCTTCACTCCGTCCTGCCTTGCGTCCCGTCTCATCTTGCATGATCGCGGGCGGATCGTGGCAGGAATCTGCCGTGGCCAACGACAAGTCCGAACGGCAGATGCGCATCGTCCTGCTGGTCATGCTCGTCTTCGCGGTGGCCGGCATCGTCATCACCGGCGTGCTGGCCAGCCCCTGACCGTCTCGGCCCTCGATCGACCCCTTCGGCGGCTCAAGTCCACGGGGGGATCGGCCGACGTTGCTCTCGTTCCCGGCGCCGCCGGGGACGGACGGGACACGGAGATCCGAACGGCGTGTCGGGGCGAGAGCCCCGGCGAATACGGTCGCCTGAGTCGTTCGGGGAGTGAGTGGCGAGACCGGCTCGTCCCGAGTGTCGGACCCTCGGGCCCGGCGGGGACGGGAGCACTCATGGACACGGTCCTGTACCGAACGGCAGGGGTCGGTCGCGTTCATCGCTGCTAACGCGGTGATGGTGGGCAGCGCGGCCACCCTGCCGTTCGGATCCCTCCAGGCTCGCCGACGTACGCCGCCACCGGCTCAGCCGGCCACCCACACCGCCGTGTCGGTGGGCAGCCGCCCGTCGAGCAGGTCGCCGCTGCTGATCAGGACGTCGCCTGCAGGCACGTCGACCGGCTCGGCGCCGAGGTTGACCGCGCAGACGATCGCCCGCCCGCCGGCGGGTGCGGGCCGCGCGAACACCAGCACGTCCGGCGGGGCGTCCAACCACCGCAGCGCGCCGTCGCCGAGGGCCGGTTCGCTGCGGCGCAGGCCGAGAGCGGTGCGGTAGAGCGTCAACGTCGAGCCCGCGTCGCCGTCCTGCGCCGCCGCCGTGCGCTGCGACCAGTTGGCCGGCTGGGGCAGCCAGGTGCCGACGGGGCCCGGCGAGAAACCGTAGGGCGGGGCGTCACCCGACCACGGCATCGGCACCCGGCATCCGTCGCGGCCGCGGATGGTGTGGCCGGAGCGCTCCCACACCGGATCCTGCAGGACCTCGTCGGGCAGGTCCGCGTCGGGCAGCCCCAGCTCTTCGCCGGCGAAGAGGTACGCCGGGCCGGGCAGGGCGAGCAGCAGCAGGGCGGCCGCGCGGGCGCGCCGCAGCCCGAGTGCGCCGTCGGTCTCGCCGGCGCCGTAGCGGGAGACCGCGCGCGGGACGTCGTGGTTCGCCAGCACCCACGTGGTCGGGGCGCCCACGGTGCCGAGCTCGGCGAGGGACCGATCGATCGCCGTGCGCAGCCGGCCGGCGGACCAGGGCGCGAACAGCAGCCGGAAGTTGAAGGCGAGCTGGAGCTCGTCGGGACGGACGTACCTCGCCACCTCGTGGGCGTCGCCGAGCCAGACCTCGCCGACGGCCATCCGGTCTCCGGCGTACGAGTCCAGAACCCGCCGCCAGGCGCGGTAGACGTCGTGCACCTCGGGCTGGTTGCAGATCGGGGTGGGGTCGAGCCGGTCCGCCATGAGGTTCGGCGTGCCGGTCGGGTCGTCGGGCAGCCCGGCGGCCTTGAAGAGCATGTGCGCCACGTCGATCCGGAAGCCGTCGACCCCGCGGTCGAGCCAGAACCGCAACGTGCGCTCGTAGTCGGCGGGCACGTCCGGGTGCCGCCAGTCGAGGTCGGGCTGCTCGGGGGCGAACAGGTGCAGGTACCACTGGCCGTCCGGCAGCCGCGTCCACGCGGGCCCGCCGAACATCGACCGCCAGTTGTTGGGCGGCTCGCTTCCGTCGGGACCGCGGCCGTCGCGGAACAGGTAGCGGGCCCGGGCCGCACCGGACAGCCCGTCGCGCAGCGCCGCCTGGAACCACGGGTGCGCGGTGCTGCTGTGGTTGGGCACCACGTCGACGGTGACGCGCAGGCCGGCGGCGTGGGCGTCGGCGACCAGGGCGTCGAAGTCGTCCAGCGTCCCGAACAGCGGGTCGACCGCGCGCGGGTCGGCCACGTCGTAGCCGTGGTCGGCCTGCGGGGAGCGGTAGAACGGCGTGAGCCACAGCGCGTCCACACCGAGGTCGCGCAGGTACGGCAGCCGCGACCGGATGCCGGCCAGGTCACCGACCCCGTCGCCGTCGGCGTCGGCGAAGCTGCGGATGTAGATCTCGTAGAAGACGGCGTCGCGCCACCACGGCGCGCCGGTGGGCGACGTCACGGGGCCGAAGGCTAGCGAGAGCGAGCCACGGGCTTCGGCCGGACATCCTCCTTACGGCTGATTTTGCCGGTATCAGGAGCGCAGAACGCCGCTCTGACCTGCAACGACGCGCGTTTGCGCAGGTCAGGACACCGGTTGACAGGAAAGGGGCCCGAGTCTGTACGGTGCCCCGGTCCAGTAGGACACCGCACGTACGGGGACGGCCTCCGCCCGGAGGCTCCGGCGAGGTCAGCGCGGCGCGCAAGCGTCGTGTGGTGCCAGGCTTCGCCGGAAACAGCGCTGCGCCCCCGGAGTGCGGGCGCGCAGGCAGGGGAGGGTCCGGGCGGCCAGTAGACAACAGTGTCCGTCCCCACAGCCGGTGGGAAGACATTGGTCCGAAGGCCGCCTGGGCCCTGCACCCGTCACGTCCGCGCCGCGCCCTGCCGGTAGCCTCGACGGGGTGACCGGCACGCTGACCGCGCTGCAACCGGAAGCCGTGCGCGGCCGGCACCGTCGCCCCTCGCGCACCCGCGTCCTGCGCTGGTCGGTTCCCGCTCGGGTCGCCACCGGCGCCGTCGGGGGACTGGCAGTCTGGACCTCGTTCCCGCCGCTGGACCTGTGGCCGCTCGCGCTCGCCGGGGTCGCGCTGCTCTGGCTGGCCTGCTACGGCGCCCGGGCCCGGGTCGCGGCCCTCGTCGGGCTGGTGGCCGGGCTGGTGCAATTCGTCTGCCTGCTGACCTGGCTGCGCGTCATCGGGATCGACGCCTGGCTGGTCCTCGCGCTCACCCAGGCGATCTGGCTCGCCGCGCTCGGCGCCGGCCTGGCCGCCGTCGGGCGGCTGCCGGCCTGGTCGCTGTGGGGCGCCGCGTTGTGGGTGGCCGAGGAGTTCGGGCGCAGCCGGGTGCCGTTCGGCGGTTTCAGCTGGGGGCGCCTGGGCTTCGGGCAGGACGGCGGCCCGCTGCTCCGCTACGCCGCCGTCGCCGGCGCTCCGCTGGTGACGTTCGCCGTCGCTCTGGGCGGTGGCCTGCTCGCGTGGCTCGTGCTGTCCGGCGTACGCCGCCGCGTCGACGTCCGACTGGTCCTGCCGGCACTCGCCGGCCTCGCCGCCGTGGTCCTCGCCGGGCTTGCCGTGCCCGTGGGCACCGGGGGAGCGCGCCACCTCCGGGTCGCGATCGTCCAGGGCAACGTGCCGCGGCTGGGCCTCGACGAGTTCGCGCAGGCCCGCGCCGTGGTGCGCAACCACGCGGCGGTCACCGAGCGGCTCGCCGCCGAGGTGCAGGCCGGCCGCCGTCCGGCGCCGCAGGTAGTCGTGTGGCCCGAGAACTCCTCGGACTTCGACCCGTTCGTCGACGCGCAGACCCGCGCGCTCATCGAGGGGGCGGTCCGGTCGATCGGCGTGCCGACCCTGGTGGGCGCGGTGCTCAACGGCCCGGGCCCGCGGCACGTCCGCAACACCGGCATCGTGTGGGACCCCGTCAAGGGTGCGACCCAGATCTACGTCAAGCAGCACCTCGTGCCGTTCGGCGAGTACGTGCCGTTCCGCGCCGAGCTCGGCGGACTCATCGGCCGGCTGTCGCTGGTGCCCAACGACTTCGTCCCCGGCCACCGGCCCGGCGTCCTCACCCTCGGGCCCGCCACCATCGCCGACGTCATCTGCTTCGAGGTGGCCGACGACGGCGTGGTCCGCGAGGCGGTCAACGGCGGCGGCCGGCTGCTGGTCGTGCAGACCAACGACGCCACCTACGAGCACCGCACCGACGACGGCTACGGCGGCGAACCGGCGCAGCAGCTGGCGATCACCCGGCTGCGCGCGGTCGAGCACGGTCGCGCCGCAGTCGTCGCCGCCACGAGCGGCGTCAGTGCGGTCGTCGCTCCCGACGGCACCGTGCTGCAGCGCACCGGGGTCTTCCGGCCGGCGATGCTCTCCGCCGACGTGCCGCTGCGCAGCGAACGCACCCTTGCCGACCGGATGGGCGCCTGGCCCGAGCGGGGGATCGCGTTGACGGGTGTGGTCGTCCTGGCCGTCGCCGTCGCCCTCCGCCGCCGTCAGCAGACAGGGGAGCAGCACGGGTGAACGACCACATCGACCGGGTGCTGGTCGCGATGCCCACCTACAACGAGCGTGACAACCTGCCGCACACGCTTGCCCGGCTGCGCGCCGCCGTGCCCTCGGCCGACGTCCTCGTCGTCGACGACGGCAGCCCCGACGGCACCGGCGACCTGGCCGACGAGCTGGCCGCGGGCGACCCGCAGGTCCACGTCATGCACCGCAGTGAGAAGGCCGGCCTCGGTGCGGCGTACATCGCGGCGTTCCGGTGGGCGCTGGAACGCGGCTACGACGCGGTCGTGGAGATGGACGCCGACGGCTCGCACGCGCCCGAGGAGCTGCCACGGCTTCTCGAGGCGCTGGCCGACGCCGACCTGGTGCTCGGCTCGCGGTGGGTCAGCGGTGGCGAGGTGCGGCAGTGGCCGGCGGCCCGCATGCTGCTGTCACGGGGCGGCAACGTCTACACCCGGGTCATGCTCGGGCTGCCGTTGAAGGACGCCACCGGCGGATACCGCGCCTACCGCAGGCGGGTGCTCGAGTCGCTGCCGCTCGACCGGGTCGCCTCGCAGGGCTACTGCTTCCAGATCGACCTGGCCTGGCGGGCCTGGCAGGCGGGCTTCCGGGTGCGCGAGGTGCCGATCACGTTCGTCGAGCGGACCGCCGGAGCGAGCAAGATGAGCCGCACGATCGTCGCGGAGGCGCTGTGGCGGGTGACGGCCTGGGGGATCACCGGCCGCCGCTCGACACCACGCCGCACCCACGTCGAGGGCGGACATGAAAGAGCCAGGTCACGCATTCGGGGGGGGTCGAACACGTGACCTGGCGGTCCTAGGTGCCGGCGGTGGGCCGGCAGTCGATCAGGCCGACTTGCGGTCGTGACCCCGCAGAACTGCCAGGCGCTCGGCGAGGACCTCCTCGAGGTCCTCGGTGGTACGCCGCTCCATGAGCATGTCCCAGTGCGTGCGCGGCGGCTTCGCGGGCTTCTCCTCGGGCAGGCTGCCGTCGACGAGGATCGCGATGGCCCCGCACGCCTTGCACTCCCAGGTGGCCGGGATGTCGGCGTCGGCGGCGAGAGGCACGGTGAACTTGTGACCGCGTGGGCAGTCGAACGCCACGTCGCGACGCGGTGCCAGCTCGGTGTGCCGGTCGGTCTCGTAACTAATCGCACCGAGGCGGGTGCCTCGGAGAACTCGCTCGCCCATGTTTGCTTGCCTCCCGGGCGTTGGATGTCTCTTATCGGGAACGAGCCAACGCAGCAAAGGATTCCCGTCATCGACCACGAGAACCCGCCTGCCGCAATGTCGGCTCGCGCCAACCGCAGTCTTGAGGAGGCCCATAGATGAGCGCCCGCGGGTGGAAACAGGCTACCGCACCTGCCGTCGGAGTCGCGGACGCGGTGCGCGTCGCGGCGCGGCGTCGCGACCGGTCCGACGGGTTGGGCCGGCTCTCGTTGCAGGCGATCAGTGCGGTCCGGGCCGGGCTCGGCGGCGGGATGCTGCTGTTGCCGGAGCTGTCGGCGCAGCTGCTGGGTGCCGACGTCGACACCGCGCGCTCCGCGAACTGGCTGACCCGCATGGTCGGTGCCCGGGAGCTGGCACTCGGGGTCGTGGCCCTTGCCGGGGCCTACGGCGGCGGCGGCGGTGCTCGCGGCGCGTTCCTGGCACAGGTGGCCGCGGACTCCGGCGATGCGGCGACGTTGGCGCACGCCGCGGTGACCGGCCGGTTGCCGGCGCGCCCCGCAACGCTGATCGCCGCGTTCGCCGCGGCATCGGTGGCCGCCGAGCTGTATCTCGCGGCGCGGCACGCATGAGATCGCGTACGCCGGCAGCGGTAGCCCCTCCCGAGCCCCTTTCGTCCTCACCCGCCGTGTGCCGATAATGGACATTATGTCAAGTCGAGTTCGGCGTACCCTCCCCGCGTGACCGAACGCCCGCTGGCGATCGTCGACATCGACGGGGTGGTCGCGGACGTGCGGCACCGGCTGCACCACGTCCGGGGCCGGCCGAAGGACTGGGATGCGTTCTTCGCCGCCATCCCGGACGACCCGCCGCTGGCCGACGGCATCGCGCTGGCGCGCGAGCTGGCGGCGGTCTACGACCTGGTCTACGTCACGGGTCGGCCCGAGCAGACGCGCGGCGACACGCAGCGGTGGCTCGACCGGCACGGCCTTCCGCCCGGGCGGCTGGTGATGCGCCGCGCCCGCGATCGGCGCCCGGCGCGGCTGGCGAAGCCGGAGCTGGTCCGTGCGCTGGCGAAGGGGCGCCAGGTCGCCCTGGTCGTCGACGACGACGCCGAGGTCTGCGCCGCGATGCGCGGGGCGGGCTGGCCGGTCCGCCACGCCGACTGGATGGCGGAGGACGCGGCGAGTGGTGTGACCTTGCGAGCGGCCCAGGAAGGTCAAGGCCGGACGTAGGGGCCGGACGTAGGAGCCCGCTACGCCGTTCGTCCACAGTCACTAGCCCAAACGCATCGTTCGACCCGGAATGGTCCACAAAAGTGGTCGCCGTGCTATTCGGTGGACCAGTAGATCTGCCGACATGGACATCAACCGCTTCGCCTGCCGGAGCGACCAAGAAGTGCGACCGGGCGACCCTCGGCCGCCCGAGGACCAGCACCGGAGGCACACATGTGCCCACACGAGCCGCAGTGCCCAGCCGCCGACGCGGCCGACCGCGATGCCGCACGCGTCGTCTCGAGCCACCCCGAGCAAGGCTGGAGCCTGCTCTGCAACGGCGTCGTCTCCTTCGACGACACCGGTGACCTGCTGCCCGACGGGCGCGTCGTCGCCCCTCGCCGCCCGCTCGAGAGCCAGCCGGAGAGCCACCCGGTCAACGCCGCCTGACGCTCAGCGCTCCTGGAAGGCCTCGACCGGCGGGCAGGCGCAGACCAGGTTGCGATCCCCGTGCGCCTGGTCCAGCCGGCGGACCGGCGGCCAGTACTTGTCCCGCGGATCTCCCCCGGCGGGGAACGCCCCCACGGTCCGCTCGTAGGCGTGCGGCCACGGGCCCGCCAGCATGGCTGCCGTGTGCGGCGCGTTCTTGAGCGGGTTGTCGAGCCGGTCCCACTCCCCTGCCGCCACCCGCGCGATCTCCCCTCGGATCGCGATCATGGCGTCGCAGAACCGGTCGACCTCGGCCAGGTCCTCTGACTCGGTCGGTTCGATCATCAGCGTGCCGGCCACCGGGAACGACATCGTCGGCGCGTGGAAGCCGTAGTCGATCAGGCGCTTGGCGACGTCGTCGACGCTGATCCCGGTCTCCTTGGTGAGCGCCCGCAGGTCGACGATGCACTCGTGGGCAACCAGCCCGGCCCGGCCCGTGTAGAGCACCGGGTAGTGGCTGGCCAGGCGGTGCGCCACGTAGTTGGCGGCGAGGATCGCGACCTGGGTGGCCTGCCGCAGCCCGTCGGCTCCCATCAGCCGGATGTAGGCCCACGAGATCGGCAGGATCCCCGCCGAGCCCCACGGTGCCGCAGCGATCGCGCCGATGCCGGTGGCTGGCCCGGCCTCCGGGCGCAGCGCCGACGTGGGTAGGTACGCCGCGAGGTGGGCCCGCACGGCAACCGGGCCGACCCCGGGTCCACCCCCGCCGTGCGGGATGCAGAAGGTCTTGTGCAGGTTGAGGTGGGAGACGTCGGCGCCCAGCCTGCCGGGTCGCGACAGGCCGACCAGCGCGTTGAGGTTGGCCCCGTCGAGGTAGACCTGCCCGCCCGCCTCGTGGACGACGTCGCACACCTCCCGCACGTGCTCCTCGTAGACGCCGTGCGTGGACGGGTAGGTCAGCATGATCGCGGCGAGGTCGTCGCGGTGCTCGGCCGCCGTGCCGCGCAGGTGCTCGAGGTCGACGTTGCCGCCGTCGTCGCAGGCCACGACGACCACCCGCATGCCCGCCATCACGGCGCTGGCGGCGTTCGTGCCGTGCGCCGACGACGGGATCAGGCAGACGTTGCGTCCCCCCTCGCCGCGGTCGCGGTGGTAGGCCCGGATGGCGAGCAGGCCGGCGAGCTCGCCCTGGGAGCCGGCGTTGGGCTGCAGCGACACGGCGTCGTAGCCGGTGATCTCCGCGAGCCAGCGCTCGAGTCCCGCGATCAGCTCGAGGTATCCGCCGGCCTGCTCGAGCGGCGCGAACGGGTGCAGCCCGGCGAACTCCGGCCAGCTGATCGGCTCCATCTCGGCCGCCGCGTTGAGCTTCATGGTGCAGGAGCCGAGCGGGATCATGGCCCGGTCGAGGGCGATGTCGCGGTCGGCCAGGCGCCGCAGGTAGCGGAGCATCGCGGTCTCCGAGCGGTGCTCGTGGAAGACCGGATGGGTGAGGAACGGCGAGGTCCGCAGCAGCTGGCTGGGGAGCTCGGGAGGCGTCGCTGCGTCGACGTCGGTCCCGGACACGCCGAACGCCGCCCACACCGCGACGACGTGCTCGGGTCGGGTGGTCTCGTCACAGCTGACCCCCACGGTGTCGCCGTCGACCCGGCGCAGGTTGACGCCACCGGCCCGCGCGGCCGCGATGACCTCGTCGGCCCGGGCCGGCACGTGGGCGGTGACGGTGTCGAAGCACGGCTCGGGTGTGACGTCGACCCCGCCGGCCTGCAGGCCCGCCTTCAGAATCGCGGCGTAGCGGTGCGTGCGGCGGGCGATCTCCGTCAGGCCATCGGGCCCGTGGTAGGCGGCGTACATGGCGGCGATGTTGGCCAGCAGCACCTGCGCGGTGTAGATGTTGCTGGTTGCGCGCTCCCGGCGGATGTGCTGCTCGCGGGTCTGCAGGGCCAGCCGGTAGCCGGGGTTGCCGTCGGCGTCGACGGTGACGCCGACGAGCCGCCCGGGCAGGGAGCGGGCGAGGTCGGCGCGCACCGACATGTAGGCGGCGTGCGGCCCGCCGAACCCCAGCGGTACGCCGAAGCGCTGGGCGCTGCCCACGGCGATGTCGGCGCCCGCCTCCCCCGGCGGCCGCAGCAGGGTGAGGGCGAGCAGGTCGGCGGCGACCGCGACCAGCGCGTCGCGCGCGTGCGCCGCGTCGACGACCGGGACGAGTGGGCGGACGGCACCGCTGGACCCGGGGTACTGCACCAGCACGCCGAACAGGTCACCCGCCGGCAGCGGCTGCGCGAGGTCGGCCACGACGACCTCGATCCCGAGTGGCTCGGCGCGGGTCCTGACGACGTCGATCGTCTGCGGATGGCAGTCGCGATCGACGACGAACCGGTCAGAGGAGGAGCCGGCAGCCCGCCGGCACAGCGCCATCGCCTCGGCCGCCGCGGTTGCCTCATCGAGCAGCGAGGCGTTGGCGACCGGGAGGGCGGTGAGGTCCTCGACCATGGTCTGGAACGTGAGCAGCGCCTCGAGCCGGCCTTGCGAGATCTCCGGCTGGTAGGGCGTGTAGGCGGTGTACCAGCCGGGGCTCTCGAGCAGGTTGCGCCTGATCACCGGCGGCGTGAAGGTGTCGTAGTAGCCGGTGCCGATCATCGAGGTCATGACACGGTTGCGCCCGGCCAGCTCGCGCAGTTCGGCGAGCATCTCCTCCTCGGTCGCTGCCGGCGGCAGCTCCAAGGGGGCGCGCTCGCGGATGCTGGCCGGGACGGCGGCGTCGGTCAGCGCATCGAGCGAGTCGTAGCCGAGGGTGGCCAGCATCTTCGCCTGCTCGTCGGCAGAGGGGCCGATGTGGCGGAGGGCGAACGGTCGTGCCGACGCGAGCCGGGTGAGTGAGGTGCGGTCGGTCACAGCACCATCACGCTAGCAGCGGCCCCGCGCGAACCGCCTACGCGCTGGTGCGGCGGCGGCGGCGGTGGGCGAGCTCGTCGGCTCCCTCAGTCACGGGCACGGTCTGGCCGGAGTCGTCGGCCCGCTCGGCCGGCAGCGCGGCGAGCGAGCCCTCGACCTCGCGGACCACGCGACCGACGGCGATGCCGAACACGGCCTGACCGCCCTGCAGGAGGTCGACGACCTCGTCGGGTGAGCTCAGCTCGTAGATGGTCGTGCCGTCGCTCATCAGCGTGATCTGCGCGAGGTCCTGCGCACCGCGTCGGCGCAGGTGCTCGACGGCGGTGCGGATGTTGTGCAGCGAGACGCCCGAGTCGAGCAGCTTCTTGATGACCTTCAGGACCAGGATGTCGCGGAAGGAGTAGAGCCGCTGCGTGCCGGACCCCTGGGCCGGCCTGACGCTGGGCTCGAGCAGGCCGGTGCGCGCCCAGTAGTCGAGCTGCCGGTAGGTGATGCCTGCGGCCGAGCAGGCGGTCGGGCCGCGGTAGCCGACGTTGTCGGTCGCGCCGCCGTGCGGATCGTCGAGCTCGAAAAGCTCTTGCTGCTCCCCCGTCGGCTGGGCACCGGTCGTTGCGCTCGGGTCGCCGACGCGTCCGGTCGTCCTGCTCTCCACGGGGAACCTCCGCTCGTGCATCGGACGACTGACGGTATGGAGGCCGTCGTACGCCGTCAACGTCCTCCGACGGCGCGTCAAAACTCTCAACCTCAGGTCGAGCCTTAGATATATCGGCGGATCAGGAGCCGGTCTGAAAGTCCTCGGGCGAGATCGAGTCGAGGAACTCACGGAACTTCTCGACCTCGGTCTCCTGCTCGTCGGGGATCGCGAGGCCGCCCTCGTCGAGCACCTCCTCCGCGGCGAAGATCGGCGTGCCGCCTCGGATCGCCAGCGCGATCGCGTCGGAGGGGCGGGCGGAGACGGTGACGTCGTCGGGGAAGTGCAGCTCGGCGTAGTAGACGCCGTCGCGCAGCTCGGTGATGTGCACCGCCTGAAGCGGGGTCTCCAGCGCTTCGAGGACGTCCTTGAACAGGTCGTGGGTGAGCGGACGGGCCGGCACGACCCCCTGCTGGGCGAACGCGATGGCGGTGGCCTCGACCGCGCCGATCCAGATCGGCAGGTAGCGATCTCCCGAGGTCTCCTTGAGCAGCACGATGGGCTGGTTGC
Source organism: Mycobacteriales bacterium (assembly GCA_035690485.1). NCBI lineage: Bacteria > Bacillati > Actinomycetota > Actinomycetes > Mycobacteriales > Mycobacteriales bacterium. Next base: position 27,087 of record DASSKL010000016.1, read on the forward strand.
TGGGCAGCTCGACGCGGACGCCGACCACGCTGACCTCGTTCACGCTGCCACGGTACCCCGTTGCCCGGGCCGCCGACAGCGGCCGCGAGAGCCCTCGGTCAACGTCCGAGCCCCGGCCGCAGCCCGGCCTTGACCAGCGTCGCGTGCAGCGTGACCGACAGGGCGGCGATCTCCCGGGCGACCTCCTCGGCGCGGGCCCGACCCTCGGGGTGGCGCTGCCGGACCATCGGGGTGACGACCTGCTCGATGAGCCCGACCTCCCGGTCGGCGGCCGCGCGGAACGACCGCAGGTGGCGTGGCTCGATGCCGAACCGCGCGAGCTCCGCGGCGCTCTTGGCGATCAGCAGCGCATCGCCGTCGTAGTGGCTGGAGCCGGGCCGGGTGGAGACGAGCCCGGCGTCCTCGAGCTTGCCGAGCCCTGCCTCGTCGAGACCGGCGGCGTCCATCAGCTCGCTCCGGGACAGGCGCAGCTCGGTCGGCTCACGGCGGAACGTATCGGGGCCGGGCAGCCCCTCGGCCGCGACCAGCGCGCGCGGCACCCGCGGCCCGCCACCGGTCAGTGCCGGGGGCTCGAGACCGCGGTCGATCGCGTCGAGGTGCTCCTTGATCACCCGCAGCGGCAGGTAGTGGTCGCGCTGGGCGGTCAGCACGTAGCGAAGCCGCCCGACGTCGTCGCGCGAGAACTTGCGGTAGCCCGACGGCGTGCGCTGGGGCCGCACCAGGCCCTCGGCCTCGAGGAAGCGGATCTTCGAGATCGTGACGTCGGGGAAGTCTCCGCGCAGCTGGGCGAGGACCTCGCCGATGCTCAGGAACGGCCGGCCTCTCGGCGTGGCCGGCTGCCGGTGGGCGGGCTGGGGGCTCGCCGTCATGCGTCACTCCCGGCATGCTCGCCGGTGCCGGTCGCACCGGTCAGGAAGATGAGCCGGAACTTGCCGACCTGCACCTCGTCGCCGCTGGTCAGCGAGGCCTCGTCGATCCGCTCGCGGTTGAGGTAGGTGCCGTTGAGGCTGCCGACGTCGCGGACGCCGAAGCCGTCGCCGGCCCGGGTGAACTCCGCGTGCCGGCGCGAGACCGTGACGTCGTCGAGGAAGATGTCGCTCTCCGGGTGCCGGCCGACCGTGGTGACGTCTTTGTCGAGCAGGAACCGGCTGCCGGCGTTGGGCCCGCGCTTGACCACGAGCAACGCCGCGCCGTGCGGCATGTCGGCGACGACGTCGCCCGGCAACGCCTCGTCGTCGACGTCCGCGTGCTCGAGGCTCTCGAGGCTGCCGAGGGAGATCGTCGACGTCTGCTCGGCCGACCGCTCCCCTCCCCCGGGGTGCGCCAGTGGAGACCCGCACCGGGCGCAGAAGCGGCTGTCCCCGGGATTCTGCTGGCCGCACTGGGTGCAGAACACCATCGCCATCGCGGCGCTGCCTCCCGGAGTCTGGACCGGCACTGAAGGTTGACGGTGAGCCCCGAGGGGCGCGAGCCGAACCTAGACGGCAGGTCGAGGCACGGTCAACCGGATCGAATCGGTTGCCGGGACCCGTCCGCGTGTCGGCGCGGACGCGCCGGGTAACCGCTCGCCGGCATCAACGTCAGGTGGAGAGTGACGCGGAATTCACGCCGTGTCGACCGTGGTCCGGTAGGCATCGGCGTCCATGAGCCCGGCCAGCGCGCCGTCGACGGCGGCGGCGTCTGCAAGTCGGATCTCCACCATCCAGCCGTCGCCGTAGGGATCGGCATTGACGAGCTCCGGCTGTGCGCTCAGCGTCTCGTTGCGCTCGGCGATGGTGCCGGCGAGCGGCGCGTAGATCTCGGAGACGCTCTTGGTCGACTCGACCTCGCCGAGCGACTGGCCCGCCGCCACGTCGGTGCCCGCGGTCGGCAGCGACACGAAGACGATGTCGCCGAGCTGGTCCTGGGCATAGGCGGTGATGCCGACGCGAACGGTGTCATCGCCGACTCGGCGGACCCACTCGTGCTCGGCCGTGTAACGCAGATCGTCGGGAAACACTGCACCTCACCCGGGACTCGTGACCGTCGACGTGCCCGGCAAGCCGAGCCGGGCGAGCCTAACGAGCCCGCTGTGGGGGTCGCAAGGCGCTCACCACCAGGTGGTTGGACGAGGCCACCGCCGCCTTCGCGCCGCCGCCGGCCGCGGCGACGGTGTCGATCACACCACCGGGGATCGTCATCGCGGCCGCGAGCGTGCGGGGGTCCCCGATGACGATGAAGCGGTAGGGCGCTTGCAGGGGCTGGCCGTCGGCCGCCATGCCGTCCGCACCCTGGGTGAAGTAGGTGGAGGCGACGACCCGCACGGAGCCGACCTGCATGGTCTCGGCGCCCGCGTCGCGCAGCTCCTCCATGGCGTCGAGCAGCACGTCGGACCCGACGGTGCGTTTCGGGTCGTCGATCGTCAGCACGATGCCCGGCCCCTGGGCGGCGATGGTGCCGGCGACGATGCCGAGGGTCTGCGCCCGCCGCTGCGCCTCCTCGAGCGCCGCCTGGCGCTGGTCGGAGCCGGAGAGCAGGCGCGCCCGGCTGGTCTCGAGCCCGTCGATCTCGGTGCGCAGCCGGTCTTCGCGGGCGCTCAGGTCGTTGAGGATCCCGATCAGGTCCTCCTGGCGGGCAGCGGCGAGGCCGCCGGACGACTCATGGGTGTGCACCTGGGTCACCAGTGCGAAGCCGAGCAGCCCGCACAGCAGCGCGACGATGGCCTGGGCACGCGTCGCACGCAGCCGCACGAGTGCACGCCACGGCGAGCCGGGCGCGGGCGACACCTCCGGCGCGGTGTCGGAGTCCGCCGCCGACGTCGTACGAGGCTTCGTGTCAGGCACGGAACAGATGCCTCCGGATGGCGGCGGCGTTGGAGAAGATGCGGATGCCGAAGACGACGACGACGCCGGTCGACAGCTGACCGCCGACCCCGATCTGGTCGCCGAGGAAGACGATCAGCGCGGCGACGAGGACGTTGGCGATGAACGAGACGACGAAGACCTTGTCGTCGAAGATGCCCTCAAGCTGGGCGCGGACCGCCCCGAACAGCGCGTCGAGCGCGGCGACGACGGCGATCGGCAGGTAGGGCTGCAGGCCGAGCGGCACCGTGGGCTCGACGTAGAGACCGACGCCGATGCCGACCGCGAGGGCGAGAAGGATGATCACGGTTGGCTCCCGGATGCGGGGGCGGCGTAGCGCAAGGACAGCGCCGACGCGGCGGGCAGGGTGACCCCCCGCACGCGAACATAGGTGAACCGCAGGCCGTAGAGGTCGTGGTAGGCGCGGAACCGGTCGGCGGTCGCGCTCGTCCCGAAGCGGGTCTCGAGCCCGACCGGGTCCCCGACGGCGGTGATGTCGTAGGGCGGCGAGAGCGGCCGGTAGGCGACGAGGATCGCCGAGCCGGCCGACCGGATCGCCGTCTGCGCGGTCAACCTCTCGCCGTTGATGGCGATGCCCCGCGCTCCGGCCGCCCAGAGCGCATTGACCACCTGCTGCAGGTCGCGGTCGAGCACCCGGCTGACGGCATCGCCCGTGCCGGCGCGCGGGTCGGTGCCGCCGAGCGGGTTGCTGTTGTCGGCGGCGGGGGCGTCGTCGAGGCGCACGCGCAGGCCGTCGCCGTGCAGGGGCACGGTGCCGGCGGCCGCCTCGAGCGAGTTGACCTCGTCGTCGAGCGCCGCGCCGGCGCCGGAGGTTGCGAGCAGCCGGGCGCGGTCGTTGCTGGTCTGCGTGCGCAACCGGTCGAGCTGTTGCTGCAACGTCTCGGTGGTGTGCGTGCGCGCCTGCACCGCGTCGACCAGCCGGGCGCGGGTGCGCGCGGCGTCCGGCGCGCGGTCGTGGGTCTGCACGGCGCCGATCGCCAGCACCAGGCCGACCGCGACCGCGGCCACCCCGACCACGGCCCACGGCCGGCGCGAGGCGGCGGGGGCGGCATCGCGGCGCTTCGCCGCCTCGGCGTAGGCGGGATCCAGGCTGGCGGCCATCGTGTCGACGAGCAGCGACATCGTGAAGTCGACGCGCCGCCCGACTGTGGTCTCAGCCCGGCTCACCGGTCCATTGTGTGATGGCTCGCAGCGGTTGGGGTGTTGCCGGCGGGCGTGTCAACCAGGCGTAGCGGACACGGGGACCGTCCGGCCGAGGCTCAGGTGCCGGCCCGCGCGACGACCTGCGCCCAGTCCTCGAGCAGCGTGGTGGCGCCGGCCGTGTCGGCTCCTTCGGCCCACAGGTGCGTGACGGCCTCCGCGGGGTCGGGAAGCACGAGCGCCCAGCGACCGTCGGGCTCGACGATCCGGACGCCGTCGGTGGTGTCGATCTCGCGGCTGCCCGCGGCCTCGACCACCAGGCGCATGACCGTGCCCTTGGCCGCCCACGGGGTCGGCACGGAGCGGCGTACGACGTGGGCCTGCGGGATGCGTGCGTCGATCTCGCTCAACGTCAGCTTCGTCCGTGCCACCAGCCCGAGCAGCCGCACGAACGCCGCGATCCCGTCCACGTGCGGGGAGAACTCCGGGACGATGAAGCCGCCGCGCCCGTCGCCCGCGAAGATCACCTCGGGTTCGGAGGCCGCGCTCGACAGGTCGTCGGCGGACATCGTCGACCAGCGCACGCCGCAGCCGTGGTAGGCCGCCACCTGCTCCGCGACGCGAGTGGTCGTGACCGGCAGGGCGACCGCGCCGGCCCGGCGTTCGGCGGCGACGAGGTCCATGACGACGAGGAGGGCGCGTTCGTCGTGGACCAGCTCGCCGCGTTCGTCGATGAGCGCGAGCCGCTCCCCCACCGGGTCGAAACGCACGCCGAAGGCGGCACGGGACGACGACACCAGCTCGCCCAGCCGCTCGAGGCCACGCATGTGCTCGACGATCGTCTCGGTCGGCGCGATTTCGTCGAGGCGGCCGTTCACGGTCAAGGCGTCGACACCGAGGCGGCCGAGGAGCGTCGGGAGCACAAGGGTGGCGGCGCCCCCCGCGGTGTCGATGACCACGCGCAGGTCCGCGTCGCGGATCTCGTCGACGCTGACGCAGGCGAGCAGCTCCTGGCTGTAGTTGTCGAGGAACCGGCCGGGGAAGGTGAGCTCGGCGATCTCGCCCGGGAAGGCGCGCCGGAACTCCTGGCGGCCGAAGACCCGCTCCAGCCGCCGCTGCGCCGCCTGGGAGAGGTCGGCGCCCTGGGGATCGAGGAAGACGATGTCGACGCCCTGGGCGTCGCCCGGGGTCGTGCGCAGCATCACGCCGCCGACCGCGTCGCTGTGCTGGGTCTCGAAGCGCGTCACCGGCGTCGGCGACAGCTCCAGGTCACGGACGTCGATCGCGCTGGCCGTCAATGCACTGACCACCGCCCGCTTGAGGGCCACGGCGGCCCGGGAGGCGTCGCGGGCGGCCACGACCGTGCTGCCCTTGCGCAGGGTGGTGGCGTAGGCGCTGGCCAGCCGCACCGCCAGCTCGGGCGTGATCTCGACGTTGACCAGACCGGACACGCCCCGCGGCCCGAAGAGGTTGCGCTGACCGCGCGACTCCCAGATGACGCTGGTGTTGACGACCGCGCCGGCCTCGATCGTCTTGAACGGGTAGACCTTCACCCCGACGGTGAGGAAGGCCTCCTCCTCGACGACGCAGTCGTCGCCGACGACCGCGCCCTCCTCGATGCGGGCGCCCCGCATGATGTCGGTGTTCTTGCCCACGACGCAGCCGCGCAGGTTCGCGTGCGAGGCGACGAACACGTTGTCGTGCAGGACGGCGCGGTGCAGGAAGGCGCCGCTCTTCACGACCACGTTGCTGCCGAGCACCGTGTACTCCCGCAGCTCGACGCCGGCCTCCACCTTGGCGTAGCCGCCGATCAGGATCGGCCCCTTCAGCACCGCGTCGGGATCGACCTCGGCCCCTTCGCAGACCCACACCCCGGGAGCCAGCTCGAAGCCGTCGATGTCGACGTCGACCTGGCGGTTGAGCACGTCGGCGTGCGCCTTGAGGTAGCTCTCGTGGGTGCCGACGTCCTCCCAGTAGCCGTCGGCGACGTAGCCGTAGATCGGGGCGCCGGCCTTGAGCAGCGCAGGGAACACGTCGGCGGACCAGTCGACGGGCACGCCGTCGGCCACGTGGTCGAGGATCTCCGGCTCCATGACGTAGATGCCGGTGTTGACGGTGTCGGAGAACACCTGGCCCCACGTGGGTTTCTCGAGAAAGCGCTCGATCCGGCCGTCGGCGTCGGTGATGACGATGCCGAACTCCAGCGGGTTGGGCACCGACTTCAGCGCGACGGTCACCAGCGCCCCGCGCTCGCGGTGCAGGCGCACCATCTCGGTCAGGTCGATGTCGGTGAGCGCGTCGCCCGAGATGACCAGGAACGGCTCGCCGCGCAGCGCGTCCTCGGCGTTCTTGACGCTGCCGGCGGTGCCGAGCGGCAGCTCCTCGGTCGCGTAGCGCAGCGCCATGTCGAGCTCGTCGCCATCGCCGAAGTAGTTGCGGATCAGCGAGGCGAGGAACTGCACGGTCACGACGGTCTCGTCGTAGCCGTGGCGACGGAGCAGGCGCAGGACGTGCTCCATGATCGGCCGGTTGGCCACGGGCAGCAACGGCTTGGGGAGGTTGGCTGTCATGGGGCGCAACCGGCTGCCTTCACCGCCGGCCATCACGACCGCCCTCACGACACGCTCCTCATGACCCCGGCTCACCTCGCGCGATCAGCACCGTCTGCCACAGGTAGAGCACGCCCGCCCACACGTAGAGTGCGGTCCCCCACCCGACGAGCCCCCATGCAATCGGGCGCACCCAGTCGACGTCCAGCGCGTGCGGGTCGCCGACGAGGAGCAGCGGGAACGCGTAGAGCAGGTTGAACGTCGCGGCCTTCCCGATGAAGTGCACGGGAAGGGCGAGCAGCCCGTGACGTCGTAGCACCGGCACGGTGCACAGGATGACGAGTTCGCGGCCGACCAGCACCACGACCAGCCACCACGGGATCACGTCGCGGACGAGGAAGGCCGCCAGCGTCGAGGCGATGTAGAGGCGGTCGGCGGCAGGGTCGAGCAGCTCGCCGAGCCGGCTGACGAGGTTGAAACGCCGGGCGATCTTGCCGTCGAGGTAGTCGGTGATGCCGCTGAGCGCGAGCACCGCGATGGCGGCGCCGTCGGCGTGCGGTCCCAGCAGCAGCCAGAGGAACAGCGGTACGCCGAGGAGCCGAAGAACGCTCAGCGCGTTGGGGACGGTGAGCACGCGCGAGGTGTCGGGCACCGGCTCGACCACGGCGGTCGACGCGGACTGCTGCGACACGGACACATCCAACCCTATAGTCCGCGCCAACACCCCAACGGGAAGGTGAGCATCGTGGCGCAGCCGCTGGACCGTCGCGCTTTCCTCGTCGGCAGCGGCCGCGCCGCCGTCGCGGCCGCCGGCGTGGCGGGCAGCGGAGCGTTGCTCGCCGCCTGCAGCAGCAGCGGCGGGAAGACGGGCGGCGGGCAGCAGACGCCGGCAGCCAACGCCGGCGTCTCGACGGCTCAGCCGAAGCGCGGCGGCAAGCTGCGCGTCGGGGTCGGCTCGGAGATCGACGGCTTCGATCCCGCGAGCAACCACTGGGACCAGACCGGCCACACGTATGCCGTGTGCATCTACGACTCGCTGGCGAACTACGGCGCCGATCTCAAGGTCAAGCCGTACCTGGCGAAGTCGATCGAACACAACGCCGACTACACCGAGTGGACGATCGTCACGAGGGCGGGCATCAAGTTCCACGACGGCGAGCAGCTCGACGCGGCGGCGGTGAAGACGAACCTCGACCGGTCGATCGCCTCGCCGCTGACCGGGTCGGCACTCGCCAACGTCGCCGCCGTCCAGGTAACGGCACCGGACACCGTCGTGGTCAAGATGAAGTCGCCGTGGGTGCCGTTCGACACCTACCTGGTGCCCGGCAGCCAGCTCGGTTACATGGTGTCGCCCAAGGCGATCGAGGGCGGCAAGGTCTCGACCGCACCCGTCGGCACCGGGCCGTTCGTCTTCCAGGAGTGGAAGGTCGGCGACCACTTCACGGCGACCCGCAACCAGTCGTACTGGCGCAGCGGCCTGCCCTACCTCGACACGGTGACGTTCCGACCGATCCCCGACTCGCAGGCGCGCGGCAACAGCCTGCGCGCCGGCGACATCGACGTGATGTACGGCAGCACCGCCCAGAACATCGTCGACTTCCGCAACGACAAGAACGTCACGTACGTCGACGACATGAACTCCACGCTCGGCGAGCCGACGCTGGTCTTCTTCATGGTCAACACCGCGGTGCCGCCCGTCGACGACATCCGCGTGCGGCAGGCCATGGCCTACGCGACGGACCAGGAGAAGCTGGTCAAGGTCGCAGGTCTCGGCGTCGGTCTGCAGTTCCTGCCGATCACCGGGCCGTTCGACAAGGGCTCGCCCTACTACGCCCGCACGAGCTACCCGGCGAAGCCCGACCTCGCGAAGGCCAAGTCGCTGGTGCAGGACTACGTGAAGGACAAGGGCAGCGCGCCGAAGTTCAAGCTCGGCACGACCAACGACCCGACGAACGTGCAGAACACCCAGCTGGTGCAGGCGATGTGGCGCGCGGCCGGCCTCGACGTCGACATCGACGTGGTGGAGCAGGCGTCGTACATCACCAACGCCCTCGTGGGCAGCTACCAGGTCTACGGCTGGATCCAGTTCGGTGCCTCGGACCCGGACCAGAACTTCGTCTGGTGGAGCCAGGACACCGTCGCGCCCGTCGGCAGCCTGTCGCTGAACTTCGCGCGCAACAAGGACCCGCAGATCCAGGCGGCTCTGGAGAAGGGCCGGGCCAGCAGCAAGTCGAGCGACCGCGCCGCGGCCTACCAGACGGTGATGTCCCGACTGGCCGACGACCTGCCCTTCATCTGGGCGAGCCGCTCGGTCGGCTCGGCGATGGCCCGGCCCAACGTCATGAACTTCGTCAACCCGACGCTGCCGGACAGCGACAGCGGCCCGGCGCTGACCGGGTACCACGGACTCGTCTACCCGGCGTCGACCTGGCTGGCGTAGTGCCTAGCCCTGCCGGGCGTTGTCGGTGACGACGACGACCTTGCCCTTGGCCTTGCGATCGGCGATGTCACGCAGTGCCTGCACGGCCTGCTCGAGCGGGTAGGTGGCGCCGACGTGCGGCCGGATCCGGCCGTCGGTCCACCACCGCCGCAGCTGTTCGACGTTGGCCCGGTTGCGGGCCGGCTCCCGTCCGGCGAACGACCCCCAGAAGACGCCGACGATCTCGCAACCCTTGAGCAGGGGCAGGTTGAGCGGGATGCGCGGGATCTCGCCGTTGGCGAAGCCGATGACGAGAAAGCGACCTTCCCAGGCGGTCGACCGCAGGGCGGGTTCGCTGAACGGCCCGCCGACCGGGTCGTAGACGACGTCGACGCCGCGGCCGCCGGTGATCTCCTTGAGCCGGCCGCGCAGGTCCACGGTCGAGTAGTTGATGGTCTCGGTGGCTCCGTACTCGCGGCAGAGCTCGAGCTTGTCGTCGCTGGACGCCGCCGCGATCACCTGCGCGCCGAGCACGCGACCGATGTCGACGGCGGCGAGCCCCACGCCGCCCGCGGCGCCGAGGACGAGCAGCGACTCCCCCGGCTGGAGCTTCGCCCGGTCGACGAGTGCGTGGTAGGACGTGCCGTAGGCGTAGAGGAATGCCGCCGCGTGCACGAGGTCGATCCCGTCGGGCACCGGTTGCACGGCCTGCGCGGCGAGCGCGACCTTCTCCGCGCAGCCGCCCCAGGTAGCCGAGGCGAGCACCCGGTCGCCGACCCGGACCGTGTCGACCCCGTCGCCGACCGCCGCGATCACGCCGCCGACCTCGCTGCCGGGTGAGAACGGCATCGGCGGCTTGAACTGGTACTTGTCCTCGATCATCAGCAGGTCGGGGAACGTCATCCCGCACGCGTGGACGTCGACGACGACCTGCCCGGGCCCTGCGACCGGGTCCGGCACCTCCTCGACGACGAGCGACTCGGGCGGACCGAACTCCTTGCACAGCAGCGCCTTCATCCGGCGCACGATACGGCGTCGGGATGTCGCGGCTCGGGTCAGCCGCCCGGCGCGGGCGCGGGCGTGCCGCTGATCGTCACCGTCACGGTGCCCATGGGCGGTGTGTCCGGTGGGACGGGCACGCCCACGACGGCCGCGCTGCCCGGGTCGGCCGTGGCGCCCAGCGGGACCGTGAGGTGCAGGTGGCCGCCCTGATCGGCGATCAGGTGCTGGGTGGCGCCGGTCGACAGCGTCGCCGTGGCCGGCGAGTTGGGCCGGTAGAAGGCCGGCGTGACGACGGTCGCCGTACCGACCCCGCTCAACGTGAAGCCGCGCGCGTCGGCGCCGCTCAGCCCGCTCCACTGCTGGGCCGACGGCCGGTGCAGGTCGACGTCCCACCCCCACTGGGTCCAGTGCTTGTCGATCGACTGGTAGCTGACGGTCCGGGGCTCCGCCGGGGGGTGGGCGAAGAGGTGCATCAGCGGCGGAAGGTACTGCTCCAGGTCGCGCGCCCAGTAGGGGAAGCTGTGCGTCCCGAGGACGTAGTCGTCGAGATGGCTCGTGATGCCGAGCGTCTGCAGCCGTTCCCAGAAGCTCATCGTCGACCCGTGCGTGGCCGCCTCGATGCCCATGGCGGCAGGGCTCGGTGGCACCGGGTCGAGCGGGCCGGGCGCACCGGTGGCGGTGAACAGCCACATGTCGGTCCAGCGCAGGTTCTCGGCCAGGTCCGCGGGGTCGTGACCCTGCCAGTTGATCTCGTTCGTTGCCCGCGGGCCGAACATCGCGTCGGGCTCGACCCCGTCCAGACCGACGGCGGTGGCCGAGATGACGGCGTTGGCGCCGATCGCCACGAGCGGGTCGTAGTCGATGTCCGGGGCACCCGAGAAGGAGCCGAACGACAGGAACGTGTCGGGGTGGCGGGCGGCGTACGACGACGCGCAGAAGCCGCCTTGCGACAACCCGGCGATCGCCCGGCCGTCTCGATCCGCGACCGTGTCGAGGTTGGCATCGATCCACGGGACGAGCTGCGTCACGTGGAAGGTCTCCCACTGCGCCGGTCCCTTGGCCGTCTTCGCGTCGTACCAGTTGGTGCACCATCCGCCGCCGTCGCCGTCGAAGCCGGCGTCGGGCATGACCACGATGAGGGGCAGGCCGGCCGTGGCCTGCTCGGCGTTGCCGGAGTTCACCCAGTCCGAGGCCCGGCCGCTGGTGCCGTGGAAGAGGTAGAGCACCGGGTAGCGGGCGGTCGGCCGGGTGCCGTAGTCGGCGGGGACCAGGATGCGGACGTCCACCGTGCGGCCGAGGGCGGCCGTGCTCACGGTCACGTCGTACTGCCGGTCGTCGATGCGTTGCGGGGACACGACGTGGATGCCGTCGGCGTCGGTGAAGGCAGGGGTCGTGACCGGTGACCCGGCGAGCGCGGGAACGGCAAGTGCACCGACGAGCGAAACCAGGGCAGCGACGAGCGCGGGAAGGCGACGCCGGGACATGGCGCCAACTGTCGTGCGACGAGCCGCGAGGATCAACGGAGGTAGGAGGGTCCCGCCGTGCGCTCGCCGGTGGTGGCCGAGGCCGATACTGCGCTTCCATGAGGCTCTCGTTGCCGGAGATTCCCAAGACCTTGCGCTGGGACCACAACGCGCACTACCACGACTTCCTGTTGCAGCGGCTCCCTCGTCACATGGACCGGGCACTCGACGTCGGCTGCGGCGACGGGCGGTTCGCCCGGCTGGTGGCGGAGCGGGCCGCGCACGTCGATGCCATCGACGCCTCCGCGGACATGATCGCCGCGGCACGGGCGCAGCCGGACGCCGTCAACGTCGCCTGGCTGCTGGGGGACGTGATGCAGCACGAGCTCGAGCCCGCGTCGTACGACGCGGTGACCGCGATCGCGAGCCTGCACCACCTGCCGCTCGCGCCGGCGCTCGACCGGCTGTCGCAGCTCGTCCGCCCCGGCGGGGTCCTCGCCGTGCTGGGTCTCGCGCGCGAGGACTCGGCCGCCGGCTACGCGCTGGCGGCTGCCGCGGTGCCGGCCAACATCGCGATCGGCGTGTGGCGCAACATCCGCGGCACGATCGGTCACGCGCCGCCTGGCATGCCGGTGCGAGACCCGGACGAGACGTACGGTCACGTGCGCGCGGCCGTCCGTCAGCAGCTTCCAGCGGCGGACATCAGGCGTCACCTGTTCTTCCGCTACAGCCTCGTCTGGCACCGCCCGACGGCGAGCACCCCGGGGTGAGGCGGCCACCGGGCCGAGACGATACCAAGATCAAAAAGTCGGGCTGACAGGATTTGAACCTGCGACCCCTTGACCCCCAGTCAAGTGCGCTACCAAGCTGCGCCACAGCCCGCGACCGGCGCCACGGGCGCCGAACGTCGACCAATCTATCTCAGGCCGTCACGACCTGCGCTTCTCGCGGACGCGGACGCTGATCTCCACGGGCGTGCCCTCGAAGCCGAAGCGTTCCCGCAGCCGGCGCTCCAGGAAGCGCCGGTAGCCGGCCTCCAGGAACCCGCTGGTGAAGACGACGAAACGGGGCGGTCGGGTCGCGGCCTGGGTGGCGAAGAGGACCTTGGGCTGCTTGCCGCCGCGCACGGGCGGCGGGGTCGCCGCGACCACCTCGCCCAGCCAGGCGTTGAGCTGGGCGGTGGGCACCCGCTGGGCCCACCCGTCCAGCGCCGTGTGCAGGGCGGGGACGAGCTTGTCGACGGCCCGCCCGGTCCGGGCCGACACGTTGACCCGGGGGGCCCAGGCGACCCGGGCCAGATCGCGCCGGATCTCCTTCTCCAGGCGCAGCCGCCGGTCCTCGTCGACCAGGTCCCACTTGTTCAGCACGACGACCAGCGCCCGGCCGGCCTCGACCGCGGTCCCGATCACCCGCTGGTCCTGCTCGGTGATCGGCTCGGAGGCGTCCAGCAGCACGACGGCCACCTCGGCCTTGTCGATGGCCGCCTCCGTGCGCAGGTGGGCGTAGTACTCCGCGCCCGACGCCTCCCGCACCCGCCGCCTGATGCCCGCCGTGTCGACGAACCGCCAGACCTCGCCGCCCAGCTCGACGAGGGAGTCGACCGGATCCCTGGTGGTGCCGGCCTCGGCGTCGACGACGGCGCGCTCCTCCCCCGCCAGCCGGTTGAGCAGCGAGGACTTGCCGACGTTCGGCCGTCCCACCAAGGCGACCCGGTGCGGCCCGGCATCGTCATCGCGGTCCGCCGGCGCGTCGGGAAGCGCCGCGAGGATGGCGTCGAGCAGGTCACCGCTGCCGCGACCGTGGATCGCGCTCACCGGGTGCGGTTCACCGAGCCCGAGCGACCACAGGCCCTGCGCGTCCGCCTCCGTGCGCTCGTCGTCGACCTTGTTGGCGGCGAGTACGACGGGCTTGCCGGCGCGACGCAGCACCCGGGCGACCGCGTCGTCGGTGTCCGTGGCCCCGACCGTGGCGTCGACGACCAGGAGCACCGCGTCGGCCGCGTCGACCGCGACCTCGGCCTGGGCAGCGACGCGTGCGGCCAGGCCGCGGGCGTCGGGCTCCCAGCCGCCGGTGTCGACCACGATGAATGCCCGGCCGTTCCAGATCGCGTCGTAGGCCACCCGGTCGCGGGTTATGCCGGGCACGTCCTCGACCACCGCCTCCCGGCGCCCCAGGATGCGGTTGACCAGGGTCGACTTGCCGACGTTGGGCCGCCCCACCACGGCAAGGACGGGCAGCGCGTCACCGGAGTCCCTCATGGCCGGCTCACGCGCTGCGGCGTACGCCGGTGGAGCCACGCCCCGTCAACGTCGTCGCGTTCGCAAGGTGCTCGAGCAGCGCGACGCGGATCTGCTCCGCCGCGTCGGCCATCGCCCGCCGCGACGCCGTCGGGGTCGCCGGCAGGTCAAGGTGCACCGCGGGGCCGAAGACGACGTCGATCGAGGTGCCGAACTTGGGCAGCCGCGAACCGGTGGGCATCGCCTCTCCGGTGCCGAAGCAGGCGACCGGCACGACCGGGCAGCGGGCCTTGAGGGCGAGGTAGCCGATCCCGTGCTGGATGTTCTCCAGGTTGCCGCTCCCGCGCGTGCCCTCGGGAAACATGCCCAGCACGCCCCCGTCGGCGAGCACCGTGAGGCCGCGGCGCAGTGCCGTGCGGTCAGGCACCCCGCGGTGCACCGGGATCTGCCGGATCAGGTCGAGGAAGGGCTTCAGCGGCCCGACGTACATCTCGTGCTTGATGAGAAACGCCGACGGGCGCGGCAGCACGATGAAGACGCACGGGCCGTCGAGGAAGCTCGTGTGGTTGCCGGCGAGGATCACCGGGCCGGTCGCCGGGAGGTGCTCCAGGCCGTGCACCCGCAGCCGGAACGCGGCGCGCAGCAGCCCCGACGCGCCGCGCCTCGCCGCCCGCAGCGTGCGCGGCTCGTCCGCCCCGCTGCGCACGATGTGCCCGCCGAGGCGAGGGTCCGGCATCCGGCGGGGGCTCATGACGCGCTCCGCGCGGGCAGCCGGGCGAGCACGGCGTCGACCACCTCGTCGACCGTCATGTCGGTCGAGTCGATGACCACCGCATCGGCGGCCTGCGCCAGCGGCGAGCTCGCCCGCCCTGAGTCGAGGCGGTCCCGGCGCTCGAGGTCGCTGCGCGTGGCGGCGACGTCGGTGTCTCCGACCTGGTGCGTACGCCGGCTGGCCCGGGCCTGCGGGCTCGCGGTCAGGAACACTTTGAGGTCGGCGTCCGGGGCGACGGTCGTCCCGATGTCGCGGCCCTCCACCACGATGCCGCCGGCACCGATGATCGCCCGCTGCCGCGCGACCATGAGGGTCCGGACCTGCGGCACGGCGCTGACGGCGCTGACCGCCGTCGTGACCGCGGGTCCCCGGATGGCGGCGCTCACGTCGTCGGGCCCGACGTGCACCACCGCGGGCGCGGGGTCGGTGCTGATCTGCAGGTCGACGGTGCGCGCGAGGTCGGCGACCGCTGCCGCGTCGGAGGGGTCCACGTGCCTGTCGAGAACGGCCCAGGTGACCGCGCGGTACATCGCCCCCGTGTCGAGGTAGCGCAGGCCGCGCCGGGCGGCCACGGCTCGGGCGACGGTGGACTTGCCGGAGCCGGACGGCCCGTCGACCGCGATCACGATCCCGACGTCCACCCGACCAATCTATCGGCGCGGGCGGCGGCCGCACCCGCGCGCGGCCGACCACTTGCCCGCCGTCGCTGGAAGCGGGCGGGCAACCCCACGACGGCCGGACGAGTCGCAGCCGAATCAGTGGGCCGACCAGCCTCGCTCCCGCAGCGCGGTGCGCAAAGTGTCGGCCACGCCGGGCTCGACGAACAGCTCGATCACACCGGTGGGCCGCCCCGGCGTGTGCTCGACCCGGAGGTCCTCGACGTTGACCCCGCAGTCCCCCGCATCGACGAGCAGCCGCGCCAGCTGCCCGGGCTGGTCGCTGACGACGACCGCGACGGTCGCGAAGTCGCGGGAGGCGCCACCGTGCTTGCCCGGCAGTCGCGCCTGGCCCTCGTTGCCGGCGATCAGCAGGCGACGCACCGCTTCCTGGACCGTGGCCGGGTCGCCGGCGGCCAGCCGCTGCTGCACCTGCGCGAGCCGGTCGATCAGGCCCTGCAGGCCCGCCGCCAGGGGATCGGCGTTCGCGGCCGCGATGTCGGCCCACAGCTCAGGGTCGGACGCGGCGATCCGCACCATGTCGCGCAGCCCCTGCCCGGCGATCGGCACGGCCTGCGGGTCGGCGTCGAGCAGGCCGGCGGCCAGTGCCGAGGCGACGAGCTGGGGCAGGTGCGACACCGTCGCCAGCGCCCGGTCGTGCTCCTCCACACTCATCACGACGGGCGACGCACCGCACGCGACCACCAGCGCACGCACCACCGCCACGTCGTCCGCGCGCTGGTCCGGCAGCGGCGTGAGCACCCAGGGGCGCCCGGTGAACAGGTCGTGGCTCGCCCCCGCCGGCCCGGTGCGTTCGCGCCCGGCGACCGGGTGCCCGCCGACGTAGCGCGTGATGTCGCCCCCGAGCTCCCGCAGGTCGGTCAGCACCTGCTCCTTGACCGACGCGACGTCGGTGTAGGTGCCCGCGAGTCCGCCGCCGATCGCCTGCGCCAGCGCGGCGGCCGTGTGCCGCGGCGGGGCGGCGACGAGGGCTACGTCGACCGGCGAGTCCGGGATGCCGGCGGCCCCGGCGCCCATGTCGGCGGCCAGCGCGGCGCGAGCGGGGTCGACGTCGACGAGGTGGACGGTCCAGCCGGCCGCGCGCAGGGCCAGCCCGACCGACGTGCCGATCAGCCCGGTCCCGACCACCAGCGCGGACGTCACCGTCACTGCGGCAGGTCGGTGCGCAGGGCGGCCGCACCGCGCAGGTAGACGTGGCGCAGCTGGGTCCGCTCCAGGTCGGTTTCCACGTGGGCGAGCAGCCGCAGCACCCGCGGCATGGCGCCCGGCACGTCGATCTCGGTCGCGCAGAGGAAGGGCACGTCGGTGATGCCGAGCTGCCGGGCGGCGTAGGCGGGGAACTCCGCCTTCAGGTCCGGCGTGGCCGTGAACACCACGCTGATCAGGTCGTCGGGCGACAGCTGGTTGCGCTCGAGCAGGACGGTGACCAGCTCGCGGATCCCGTCGAGGATCAGCTCCCGGTCATCGGCGTCGACCTGGGTCGCACCGCGCACCGCGCGCACCGCCACTCCGCACCTCCCTGTCCGCCGAGCGACCCTACCGGCCGCAGGAGTCACAGGCCGACGGCGCGGTAGAGCGCTCCGACCTCCGCGGTGTTCAACGGCCGGGTGCGCCCCGGTCGCATATCGCCCAGCAGCACCGGTCCGATGCGGGTGCGCACCAGCCTCTGCACCGGGTGACCGACGGCCTCCAGCAGTCGGCGTACGACGTGCTTGCGGCCCTCGTGGACGACCACCTCGACCAGCATGCGGGGCCCGGTCGCGTCGACCACCTTGAACGAGTCGACCGCCACCGGGCCGTCGTCGAGCTCGACTCCGGCGCGCAGCCGGCGACCCACGTCACGGGCCACGGGTCCGGCGACCTCGGCGAGGTACGTCTTCGGCACGGCGTAGGACGGATGCATCAGGCGGTGCGCGAGGTCTCCGTCGTTGACGAGCAGGATCAGCCCCTCGGAGTCGGCGTCGAGCCGGCCGACGTGATAGAGCCGCTCGCGCCGGCCGGCGACGAGGTCACCGATGCAGGGCCGGCCGCGGTCGTCGCTCATCGTCGAAAGCATCCCGCGCGGCTTGTTCAGCGCGACGTAGGTGCGGGCCGCCGCCGTCGGGATGCGGCCGCCGTCGACGCGAACGACGTCGCGTTCCGGGTCGACCCGCACCCCCTGCTCACGGATGACGCGGCCGTTGACCTCGACCCGGCCCTCGTCGATCAGCTGCTCGCACGCGCGCCGGCTGCCGAGCCCGGCCTGCGCGAGCACCTTCTGCAGCCGGATCCCGGGCGGCGCGGCGTCAGTCGGTGAGGCTGAGCTCATCGAGCACAAGGTCGTGCGGCTCCGGCAGGTGCGGAGCGAGCGGCGGCAGCTGGTCGAGGTCGTCGAGCCCGAGCCGCTCGAGGAAGTACTGCGTCGTGCGGTAGAGCGTCGCGCCGGTGTCGCTCTGGGTGCCGGCCTCCTCGACCAGACCCCGGTTGATCAGCGTGCGCATCACGCCGTCGACGTTGACGCCGCGGACCCCGGACACCCGGGCGCGGCTCACCGGCTGCTGGTAGGCGACCACCGCGAGCGTCTCCAACGCGGCCTGGGTGAGCCGCGCCTGCTGCCCGTCGACGACGAACCGCTCGACGTAGGGCGCGCACTCGGGCCGCGTGTAGAGGCGCCACCCGCCCGCCACGTGGCGCAGGTCGAAGCCGCGGCCCTGTGCGGTGTATTCGTCGGCGAGCGCGGCGAGGGTCTCGGCGACGAGCTCACGCGGCTGCTCGACCACCTGCGCGAGGACCACGTCGGGCACCGGCTCGTCGACCACCATCAGCACGGCCTCGAGCGCCGCGCGCAGGCTCGGCTCAGGCGTCGGGTCGGTCATGGGCCGGTCCTTCCCCGTCGTACGACTCGTCGGTGCTCCAGCGGTCGGGCTCCACCACGGTGTCACCGCCGGTCCAGCGCACGGTCAGCTCGCCGAGCGCGGTCACCTGCTCGAAGCCGACGACGCCCTCGCGGTAGAGCTCGAGCAGGGCGAGGAACCGCCCCACGACCAGTGGCGTGCTGTCGCAGTCAGCGATCAGCGAGCGGAACGTCGCCTGCCCGGCGCTGCGCAGCCGCTCCGCCAGCACGCCCGCCTGCTCGCGCACGCTGACCTGCGGCGCGTGCAGGTGGTCGACGGCGACGACCGGCGCCGGCTTCGGCGTCATCGCCCGCGCGGCCAGCGCGGCGAACTGCTCGGCCCCCAGTCCGAGCAACACCTCGGGCAGCACGGCAGCGAACTGCGGCTCGAGCCCGACCGCGCGCGGGTAGCGGCGCCCGTGGTCGGCCATCCGCGCCTCGAGCAGCGCGGCGACCTCCTTGTAGGCGCGGTACTGCAGCAGCCGGGCGAAC
Organism: Mycobacteriales bacterium; assembly: GCA_035690485.1. NCBI lineage: Bacteria > Bacillati > Actinomycetota > Actinomycetes > Mycobacteriales > Mycobacteriales bacterium. The sequence continues at coordinate 45,571 of DASSKL010000016.1, forward strand.
AGCAGGTCGCGGGCTTCGAGCAGGGCGAGGTCGTCCTCGTCCTCCACGTCGGCGGCGGGCAGGAGCCGGGCGGCCTTGAGGTCGAGGAGGGTGGCGGCCACGACGAGGAACTCGCTGGCCTGTCCGAGGTCCCAGCCGTCGCCCTGCCCGCGGATGTAGGCGATGAACTCGTCGGTGACCTGCGAAAGCGCGACGAGCGTGACGTCGAGGCGGTGCTTGGCGATCAGTGAGAGGAGCAGATCGAACGGCCCCTCGAAGTTGTCGAGGCGGACCGAGAACCCGGAGCGGCCGGGCGCCTCCTCGACGATCGTCACCGGTCGACGGTAACCCGGCGGCCGGCCCGCATCACGTGACCGCGCCGAGCAACGGCCGGATGATGGCGTCGAGCAGCACGATGAGCAGCGGGCCGCGCGACGAGAACGGCACGACGAGGAGCACGAGCAGGATGCCGACGCCCCAGTTCTGCTCGACCAGGCGGTACTCCGCCTTCTGCCAGCCGGTCGTCCGCGGTGCGTAGCCGAACATCAGCGCCGAGCCTTCGAGCGGCGGCAGCGGGATGAACGACAGGAACCCCATGGCCATGTTCTCCATCGCGAACAGCAGTGGGGTGAGCTGGTCGGCGGGGAAGACGTAGTCGCCGTGCACCGCGTTGGACAGGTTCAGCTCGCCGAGCACCCGCGAGTCGCCGCCCGCGGCGACGAACCCGGCGAAGCCGATCGCCGCGAGGGCGAAGTTGCCGAGCGGGCCGGCGATCGAGACGAGGATCAGCCGGCGGCCTCGCCACATTCGCCGCCGGTCGGCGCCGGCGTGGCTGCCCCAGCCGACGCCGCCGATCGCCGCGGCGACGGCCCCGAACGGGTCGACGTGCCGGCGAAGGTCGGGCTTGCCACGCCCGAACGCGACCGGTGCGCGGTCACCGAGCCACTTCGCGGCGTAGGCCTGCGCCATCCCGTGGACGACCACGCCGGCGAGGAAGCCCACGACGAGGCCGACCAGCGCGGTCGGGTGGGCGACGGCGTACAGCAAGGGTCAGCGCCCGCCGACCCGCGTGCGCATCAGCACTTCCTTGGCCAGCTCGCGGTAGGCGACGGCTCCGGGTGAGGTCGGGGCGTAGGACGTGATCGGCTCGCCGGCCACCGTGGTCTCCGGAAAGCGGACCGTGCGGTTGATGACGGTGTGGAAGACCTTGTCGCCGAACGCCTCCACGACGCGGGCGAGCACCTCGCGGCCGTGCAGCGTGCGCGAGTCGTACATCGTCGCGAGGATGCCCATCAGCTCCAGGTCGGGGTTGAGCCGCTCACGGACCTTCTCGATCGTCTGGATCAGCAACGCCACCCCGCGCAGGGCGAAGAACTCGCACTCCAGCGGGACGATCACGGCGTCGGAGGCCGTGAGCGCGTTGACCGTCAGCAGGCCGAGCGAGGGCTGGCAGTCGACGAGGATCACGTCGTACGCCGGCATCGCGCGCCGCAGCGCGCGCTGCAACGCCTGCTCGCGGGCCACCTCCCCCACCAGCTGCACCTCGGCGGCCGACAGGTCGATGTTGCTGGGCAGCAGGTCCATGCCCGGCACGCCGGTCTCCAGCAGCACGTCGTCGATCGTGACGTCGCGCTCCATCAGCAGGTTGTAGACGGTGCGCTCGAGCTCCATCGGGTTGACCCCGAGCCCGACCGACAGCGCGCCCTGCGGGTCGAAGTCGACGAGCAGCACCCGCCGGCCGTAGTCGGCGAGCGCGGCCCCCAGGTTGATCGCGGTCGTGGTCTTGCCGACGCCGCCCTTCTGGTTGCACATGGCGATGACGCGGGCCGGCCCGTGCTCGCGGAGCGGGCGGGGCTCTGGCAGCCGCGGCCGGGGACGCCCGGTGGGGCCGATCTCGCCGGCGACCGGGCTCTGTGTCGACATCGTCACTGGAGGCTTCGTTTCTGGGAGTGGGGCGGCGCCGAGCCTACTAGGGGGTGGGCGGCCGGGGCGGCCGTGCGCCCGATCTGTCGGGTTCACCCCAGCGCGCGCGGATGCGCCGCCGCGTAGACCTCGCGCAACCGGTCGACGGTGACGAGCGTATAGACCTGCGTCGTCGTCACCGACGCGTGGCCGAGCAGCTCCTGCACGACGCGTACGTCCGCCCCGCCGTCGAGCAGGTGCGTGGCGAAGGAATGGCGCAGCATGTGCGGAGAGACCTCGGCGCGTACGCCGGCGCGCTGGGCCGCCGCGCGCAGCACGGTCCACGCGCTCTGCCGGGTCAGCCGACCGCCGCGGGCGTTGAGGAACAGCGCGCTGGTGCCCCGCCCCGCGGCGGCGAGCGCCGGGCGCCCCCGGACGAGGTAGCTGTCGACGGCCTTCCGGGCGTAGCTGCCGACGGGCACCATCCGGTCCTTACCGCCCTTGCCGTGCAGGACGACCGCCCCGGAGACCTGGTCGAGGTCGTCGACGGCCAGCCCGACCGCCTCGCTGATCCGCGCACCGGTGCCGTAGAGCAACTCGAGCAGCGCCCGGTCGCGCAACGCGCGTGGCGTCCCGTCGGCTCCCGCGGCGGCGAGGAGGGCCTCGACCTCGGTGACCGACAGCGCCTTGGGCAGCCGCCGCGGGGGCGGCGGCGGCTTGACCGCCACGGACACGTCGACCGGCACCAGGCCCTCGCGCAGGGCGAAGCGGTGCAGGCCGCGGACCGCGACGACGGCCCGTGCGGCCGAGCTCGGCCGCAAGGCGGTCCGGCCGTCGGTGCCGGAGCGCAGGGCGCCGAGGAACGCTGCCACGTCGTCCTCGCCGACGGCATCGAGCATCGTGATGCCCCGGGACTCGAGCACCTCGAGGTAGCGGCGCAGGTCCCGGCGGTAGGACGTGAGCGTGTTGGCAGCGAGGCCGCGCTCGACGGCGAGGTGGTCGAGATAGGCGGAGACGGCACGCTCGAGGGACGGGCCGGTCAGCGCAGCACCTCGTCGAGTGCGACCACCGGCAGGCCGTGCGCCTCGGCCACGGGCGCGATCGTGAGTGTCCCGTCGACCGCGTTGACCCCGTTGGCGAGCGCCGGATCGGCGCGCGCGGCGTCTCGCCAGCCCAGGGCCGCGATCCGCTCGGCGTAGGGCAGCGTGACGTTGGTCAGCGCGAACGTCGACGTGTTCGGCACGGCACCGGGCATGTTCGCGACGCAGTAGTAGACGCAGCCGTTGCGGACGAACGTCGGGTTGGAGTGCGTGGTCGGTCGCGACCCCTCGATGCAACCGCCCTGGTCGACCGCGATGTCGACGAGGACGGCGCCGGGCTTCATCCGGGCCACGATGTCGTCGGTGACGAGCTTCGGTGCGCGGGCCCCGGGCACCAGCACGGCTCCGATCACCAGGTCGGCGTCGAGGCAGGCCTTCTCGATCTCGTAGCGGTTGGACGCCACCGTCTGCACGTGGCCCTGGTAGATGCGGTCGGCCTCCCGCAGGCGGCCGATGTCCCGGTCGAGCAGCAGCACCTCGGCCTGCATGCCGACCGCGATGGCGGCGGCGTTCATGCCGGCGACACCCGCCCCGACGACGACAACCTTCGCGGCGTAGACGCCGGAAACACCACCCATGAGTACGCCGCGACCGCCGGCCTCGCGTTCGAGGCAGTGTGCGCCGACCTGCGGCGCCATCCGGCCGGCCACCTCGGACATCGGCGCGAGCAGTGGCAGGGCGCCGTCGGCGACCTGCACGGTCTCGTAGGCGATGGCCGTGACCCCCGCGTCGAGCACGGCCTTCGTGCACTCGGCCGAGGCGGCCAGGTGCAGGTAGGTGAAGAGCACCTGGCCGCGGCGCATGCGGTGGTACTCCGCCGGCACCGGCTCCTTGACCTTGAGCACGAGCTCGGCGTCGGCCCAGAGGTCGTCCGCCGACGCGACGACCCGTGCGCCGGCTGCGGCGAAGTCGCCGTCGGGCAGCGCGGACCCGGCACCGGCACCGGCCTCGACGGCCACTTCGTGGCCGGCGCGCGCCAGCTCGTGGACCCCGGCGGGGGTGATGGCGACGCGGTACTCGCTGTCCTTGACCTCCCGCGGCACGCCGATCTTCACGAGGCCGAGCATAGAGACAGCCGCGACCTCCGGCGGCGGCTCAGACCTTGCCGGTCACACCAGGTCTAGCCCGCGCTGCCGGTGAAATCGCTGATCTCGGGCCAGGGCGCGTCGGCCTGCCGCAGCCGGGCGAACCCGTCGTCGCGGGCCCGCGCGCAGGCCAGCACGCCCATGACGCCGAGCGGGTTGTGCATCCGGCCGTCGAGGGCGGCGGCGACGAGCTCGTCGAGCGGCACCCAGGCGACCGGCATGTCGGCCTCCTCGTGCTCACCGGTCCAGCGCTCGTCGTCGGCGACCTCGGTCAGGCCTCGGGCCAGGTAGATGCGCACCGCCTCGTCGCTCATCCCGGGTGAGGTGAACGCGTCGAGGAGGACGGCCCAGTCGCGGGCCCGGTGGTGCGCCTCCTCGTAGAGCTCGCGCTTCGCGGCCTCGAGCGGCGGCTCGCCGGGCTCGTCGAGCAGACCGGCGGGTGGTTCCCAGAGCTTGCGGCGTACGGGGTGGCGGTACTGCTGCACGAGCAGCACCTGCCCGTCGTCGTCGAGGGCGATGACGCCGACCGCGCCGGGGTGGACGACGACGTCGCGGGTGGCGGTGTCGCCGTCGGGCATCCGGACGACGTCGGAGCGCACGTCGATGACGCGGCCCGAGGAGTAGACGACCTGCGAGCGTTCGACGGGGTAGGAGGCGGGCTCGTCGGTGAGCTTCACGCCTGCGTCGTGGCGAGGTCGACGCCGCGCTTCTCCGCACCGGCCAGGGCCGCCCCGATGAACGCGGCGAACAACGGGTGCGCCCGGGTCGGCCGCGACCGCAACTCCGGGTGCGCCTGGGTGCCGACGAAGAACGGGTGCACGTCGCGCGGCAGCTCGACGAACTCGACCAGCCGGCCGTCGGGCGAGGTGCCGGAGAAGACCAGCCCGGCGTCCTCGAGCCGGCGCCGGTAGTCGTTGTTGACCTCGTAGCGGTGGCGGTGGCGCTCCTCCACGTAGGGCTCGCCGTAGGCCTCCCGCACCAGCGAGCCTTCGGCCAGCTTCGCCGGGTAGAGCCCGAGCCGCATCGTGCCGCCCATGTCACGCTCGCCAGCGACGACGTCGCGCTGGTCGGCCATCGTCGCGATGACCGGATGCGGCGTGGCCGGGTCGAACTCGGCGGAGTTGGCGTCGTCGAGCCCGGCCAGGGACCGGGCACCCTCGATGACCATGCACTGAAGGCCCAGGCACAGCCCGAGCGTCGGGATGCGGTGCTCGCGGGCGTGCCGGATCGCGCCGAGCTTGCCCTCGATGCCGCGGATGCCGAACCCGCCGGGCACCAGCACGCCGTCGACGCCGTCGAGCTCGCGGGCGGCGCCGGCCGGCGACTCGCAGTCGTCGGAGGAGACCCAGCGGATCTCGACCCGGGTGTCGTGGGCGAACCCGCCGGAGCGCAGCGCCTCGGTGACCGAGAGGTAGGCGTCGGGCAGGTCGACGTACTTCCCCACCAGCGCGACGGTGACCCGACGCGAGGGGTGGTGCACCCGCTCGAGCAGGGAGTCCCAGTCGGTCCAGTCGACGTCGCGGAAGGGCAGCGCGAGGCGGCGTACGACGTAGGCGTCGAGCCCCTCGGCGTGCAGCACCTTCGGGATGTCGTAGATCGACGGGGCGTCGGGCGCGGAGACCACGGCCTCCTCGTCGACGTCGCACATCAGGCTGATCTTGCGCTTCGTGCCGGGCGGCAGCGGCCGGTCGGACCGGCAGACGATCGCGTCGGGCTGGATACCGATCGAGCGCAGCGCCGAGACCGAGTGCTGGGTGGGCTTGGTCTTCAGCTCGCCGGACGGGCCGATGTAGGGCACGAGCGACACGTGGATGAACAGCACGTTCTCCCGGCCGACCTCGTGGCGCACCTGGCGGGCGGCCTCGAGGAACGGCAGCGACTCGATGTCGCCGACGGTGCCGCCGACCTCGGTGATGACGACGTCGACCTCGTCGCCGGCCATCCGGCGGATCCGTGACTTGATCTCGTTGGTGATGTGCGGGATGACCTGGACCGTGTCGCCGAGGTACTCCCCCCGCCGTTCCTTGGCGATGACCGTCGAGTAGACCTGGCCGGTCGTGACGTTGGCCGAGCCGTGCAGGTCCTCGTCGAGGAACCGCTCGTAGTGGCCGATGTCGAGGTCGGTCTCGGCCCCGTCGTCGGTGACGAAGACCTCGCCGTGCTGGAACGGGTTCATCGTCCCGGGGTCGACGTTGAGATAGGGGTCGAGCTTCTGCATGGTGACCCGCAGGCCGCGGGCCTTGAGCAGGCGACCGAGGCTCGAGGCGGTCAGGCCCTTGCCGAGGCTGGAGGCGACGCCCCCGGTGACGAACACATGCCGGGTGTGCTGCGGCTGTGCCAAAGGGGGCTCCCCGTGATCGGAAAACGAGCGGCTCAGACGCCGCCCTCACGGGACTTCAGGGTAACACCGGCAGCGGGCGGCGCGGCTGCCTCGACGCGCCGGTCCGGCGGGTCGAGGCGCACTGTCTCGACCGCCGCCATGACTGCGACCGGCACCGCGACCGCCAGCGCCATCGCCGGGATCGCGATGCCCGAGTCGTTGACGGCGAAGCCGATGACGGCCATGACCGCGGTGGCGACCAGGCCGCCGCGCAGCTGCGGCCGGTTCTCGAGCGCCTGCCCCAGCCCGCCCCACGGCCGGCCGGCGAGCACGGCGATCGCCAGCGCGGCGAGCGGCACCGCGCCGGCGAGGACGCTGGTGCGCAGGACCCGCAGGTTCGCCTGCCCCTTGCGGACGATGACGGTGCCGGCGTGCCCGTCGAGCAGGTCCTGCACGAACCGGCCGAGGTGGGTGCGGTCGGCCGCCGGACGCAGGTAGTCGGCGAACGCGAAGGCTGCGACCACCGCGACCGCGGCGAGCAGCGCAACGGCCAGCCGCTTCCAGGAGATCCGGCCGCGGGTCATGAGCATGCCGAGGACGGCGAAGGCGGGGACCAGAGCGAGGACGCCGCCGAAGTCGTCTCCCCACATCGGGGCGCCGTCGATCACGGTGGCGACCACGCCGATCACGGTCACGATGACCAGCCGTTGCCGCGGCGTACGGCCGCTGCACGCGAAGGCGGCGGTCAGCAGGGCCGCGGCGGCGAACACCGCGAACGCCAGGTTGCCCACCCCGGCGAACCGTCCCGCCACAAGCGGCGAGTAGCCGGCCAGGCTGTCGACCTGCAGCCGGGCACCACTGACGAGGTCCGCGGCGAGGACGACGAACGTGACGCCCGCGACGACGGCCGAGGGACCGAGCAGGCGGCGCCGCCACGGCCCGGCGAGGGCCAGCGCGGTGATCGCGAGGGTGAACAGGAGGAGGGCGCCGAGCAGGGCGGGCAGCGGGTGACCGGCCCGCGCCCAAGGCAGCAGGTTCGCCAGGTAGGTGGCGACGACGCCGGCACCCGCGGCCGCGGCGACGATCCGGGTGCCGATGAGCAGCCGGTTGCGGTGCCGGCCGGCCGCGCCGAAGCGGAGCACCAGCGCGGTGGCGCCGTAGACCAGGGCCTGGATGGCCACCAGGATCGCGAAGAACGGCGGCACCAGATCGCTCTGCAGCAGCGCCGCCCGCTCCAGGCGCACGAACCGTTCCACCTGCTCGGCGACCGGCGCGGCCGCTGCACCCGCACGGATGGGCTGGCCGACCATCGCGTCGGGTCGCGGGACCCCCAGCGCCGCGAGCACGGTCGGCGCGATGTCGATGAGCTGTACGTAGGGCGCTCGCCGGGTCGAGGGGCTGTCGAGCAGCCGGTGGCCGAGGCCGGGGCCGTCGACGGCGAGGACGTGCAGGTGCGCGGCGGTCCGGCCGGTCTCGGAGATGCCGGCGACGATGAGCAACGAGCCGGCGGGCCGGGCGGCGAGGATGCGCGCGAGAGCGTCGTCGGCGCTGCGTACGGCGGCGCGCCGGGCGTTCGCATCCGCGGCTGCCCCGTCCTCGGGAGAGGCCGGCGGGCGCACCGCGATCGCGTCGATGCCGACGACGGTCAGCGGGCAGGTGGTGTAGGTGGCCGGGTCGCCGGGACCGCCCGGGTGCCGCACGCGACCAGCGGCGTCGGCCGCGGCGAGAGAGGCGCCCGCCCCCACGGCCGCGGTGCACATCCCCCGGGCGTGCATCGCGTTGCCCAGCGCACCGATCTGGGTGCCGAAGAGCAGCCCGTCGTTGACGTCGTGGAGCACCTGCTGGGCGGCACCGGTCGGTGCCTGCTCGAGGAGCGGCACGGAGCCCGGGCAACCCGGGCCCGGGTTTGCGGGACCGCGGGCGCGGTTGCCGGCGCCGAGCGTGGCCCAGCCGTCGACAGGGCAGGTGACGGACTTCGCGGCGCGCACCGACAGCGCACCGACCGAGGCGTGCTCCACGAGGGACCAGAGGGCGGGGGTGTCAGCCGCGGTGACGTCCTCCCACCGCAGGCCCGGGACACCGACGACGACGACGTGCTGCACGCTCGTCAGCGGTGACGCCGCCGGCGGCGGTGCGGCGTTCGCGACGCCTGCGAGCAGGGTGGTCACGAGGCCGGCGAGGATCGCCACACAGCCGGCGACGGCGGCGACCGACCGGGCGCGCGTGCTCACGCCGGCCCCAGCAGCTCGCGGTAGAGCGCCAGCGTCTGCGCGGCCACCTCGTCGGCACTCGGCCAGCCTGCCGCGACCTTGCGCGCGCGCGCTCCGAGCGCAGCCCGCTCACCCGCATCGTCGAGGAGGGCCGACACGCCGCCCACGAGTGCTGCGACGTCGCCCGCCGGCACGAGCAGGGCGGCGTCCTGAACCAGATCGGGGGTCCCACCCGTGGCGGCCGCGACGATCGCGGTGCCGGCGCGCATCGCTTCCTGCACGAGCAACGAGCGTCCCTCCCACCGGCTCGGCACGACCAGGACGTCGGCCGCGGCAAGGAGGTCGGCCACGTCGTCGCGATGGCCGAGCAGCCGCACCGGGGCGTCGAGCCGCCGGACCAGCCCGGCCAGCTCGTCGCGCAGCGGTCCGTCACCGGCCAGCACGACCACCGGTGGAGATTGTCTCGTCGTCCAGGCGCAGGACGCACGGATCAGCGTGTCGAACCCCTTCTGCGGGTGCAGCCGTCCGGCGGCGAGCACCAGCGGGCGATCGGTGGCCCCCATCTCACCGCGGGTCTCGGCCCGGTCGCGGGTGGCACCGCGCCCCGGCAGCGCGGCGACCGGCGTGGGGCGCACGTCGCGCCCGCCCAGGCGGCGTACGCGGTCGGTGAGGTCCGGCGAGACGGTGAGGGTGACCGTCGCGCGGCGGGCCACGACGCGCTCGAGCAGCGCATAGACGCTGCGGGCGGGGGCGCTCCCGAGCACCAGGTTGTGCCAGGTGACCACGACGGGCCGGGGGCCGCCGACCAGCACGGCGAGCAGCCCGGCCCGCAGGCCGTGGGCGTGCACGACGGTGGCGTCGCCGAGCCCGTGCCGCAGCGCCGCAGCGGCACGCAGGTCGGCGAGCGGGCGGGTGCCCGCGGCGATCGGCACGTCGACGAACTCCGCGCCGGCAGCGCTTAAGCCGAAGCGTGCGTCGGTGTCGGCCGGAGCAAGGACGCGTACGCCGACCCCGCGGGCCACGTAGCCGTCGACGAGCGAACGCACGTGCCGGCCGACGCCGCCGGTGCTGGTGGCGAGCACGAGCGCCACCGTCGTCGGATCAGGCACGCGATACCCGCCGGGCGAGGGCCAGGACGTCGGGCCGGTCGAGCAGCAGCGCCACGACGGCGAACACGGCGGCCACCACGACGGCGACCAGCGCGCACTGCCCGACGCTCGCCAGCGCCCCCACCGACCCCGCGGCCGCAGCGACCGCGACCCCCGCCGCACCGGCCACAACCCCTCCGACCAGGCCCGCCCCCGCCGCCCTGGGCAGGCCGAGCATGCCCGCGCCACCCGTCGCGCGCGCCAGCGCGGCGAGCAGCACCAGGCCGGCGACCGTCATGCCGATCGAGTTGCCGATGCCGAGCCCGGCGACGGACCACTGCCGGGGCAGCGCGGCGACCAGGGCGATGTCGGCGACGATGACGCTCGCCCACCCGGCGATCGCGGCAAGCGCGGGTCCGCGCGCATCACCCCGCGCGTAGAGCGCACGGCTGAGGTGCGCGAGCAGCCCGTAGCCGAGCAGGCCGGGGGCGAACGCGACGATCGCGCGCGCCAGCTCGACCGGGTCGACCCCGCCCCTGGTGCCGAGCACCAGCACCCGTGCCGCCGGTCCGGCCGACGCAGCGAGGATCGCGGCAGCGGCCGCCGTGACGATGACCACGATCCGGGTGGTGCGGGCCACCAGGTCGGCGTATCCCGCTTCGTCGCCGTCGCTGTGCCGGGCGGTCAGCGTCGGGAACGCGCTGGTCGCGATGGGCACGGCGAGCACGGCCCACGGCACGAGAAACAGGGTCCAGGCCAGCCCGTAGACCACGACGGCACCCGACGACCCACCGGCGTTGGCCAGGCGCAGCACGACCGCCGTGGCGACCTGCTGCCCGGCGAGGACGGCCGCTCCCGATACCGCCAGCCGGCGGACCTGTCTCGCCACTCCGGGCGGGAACGACAGCGTGGGGCGCAGGCGCACCGGCGTACGCCGGAGCGGCAGGAACAACGGCAACGACAGCGCCACCACGCCGACGGTCGTGCCGACCGACAGCAGGAGCTCCTGGCTGAGCGGCAGGTGACGCAGGTCGTGGCTCTGGCCGGACGACACCACGCCGTAGGCGACGTAGGCGGCGATCACCACGAGGCTGGACAGCAACGGCGCCAGCGCCGGACCGAGGAAGCGGCGGTGCGCCTGCAGCACGCCGGTGAGCACGATGCCGATGCCGTAGAGCACCACCTGGGGCATGAAGACGACCAGCATGCGCGCGCCGACGTCGACGGCCGCGTCGCGATCGCAGCCGGGGTGCCCGCCCCCCACGAGCAACGACATCAGCGGGTGGGCGAGCAGAGCTCCGACCACCGCCAGCGGCGCCAGCCCGACGACGGCCCAGGTGAGCAAGGCCGACGACGTACGCCGCGCCGCCTCCTCGTCGCCGCGATCGACGGCACCCGCCAGCACGGGCACGACCAGGCTCGCGAGCGCGCCGCCGGCGACGATGTCGAAGACGATGTTCGGGATCGTGTTGGCGGTGTAGTAGGTGTCGCCCAGGCACGTCGGGCCGACGGTGCGGGCGAAGACGAGGACCCGGCCGAAGCCCACGGCTCGCGCGATGACCGCGACTGCCGTGATCATCAGCGCCGCGCGAGCGAGGCCGGCGCCGGGCCGCGCGACCGGGGCCGTGTCACGCACGACCGGTTCCGTCATGGCTGCCCGTCCCGACGGCGGCCGAGCCGGTCGATCGTCCGCAGGACAGGGGTGGCGTCGATGACCGCGGTGAAGCTGACGCGCTCGCTGGCGGCGGTGAGGGCGACGACCCCGAGCAGCAGGGTGCGCCGGGCGCCGGGCCGGGCAGCGGCGGCGAGCGCCGTGCCCAAGGCCGCCCCGGCCGCGTTGGCCCCGGTGTCGCCGAGCATCGCTCGCTCCCCCAGGTCCTCCGGCAGGAGCGCCGCAGCCGCACCGGCGACTGCGGCGGCCGGCGCCGCGCCGGTGCCCACGAGGGTGGGCACCGCGACCACGAGCACCGCCTTGAGCGCCCTGCCGGGACGCAGGTCGAGCAGGTTGACGAGGTTGGCCGTCCCCGCGACGAGCGCGCCGGTGACGGCGGCGTCCCGCGGCCGCGGCTCGATCACCAGGCCGGCGACCAGGCCGGTAGCCCCGATGCCGACGAGCTTCACCAACCCCGAGGTCACCTCGCCGCGGCCGAGCGCGCGCAGGTGCCCGCGAAAGCCGCGGGCGTGGGTGCCGCCGTGCAGGTCGTCGAGGAGGCCGAAGGCCGCGGCCCCGCCGACGCCGATCGCCGTCGCGCACCCCGATCGCCCGCCCGCGACCGCGCTGCCGGCGACCAGGCCGGCAGCGAGAGCGGGGCCGGCCAGGAGGCTGACCTCGGTGCCGCGGAAGTTGCGCCGCGACCACCGCTGCGCGCCGCCGGGCGGGTGGCGCAGCAACAGCCGGTAGCTGGCGGCAGCGACGGATGCGCCGGCCAGCCCGGCGAGGATCGGCGCCGCGCCGACCCGCGAACGGCTCACGGGGTGGGCGACGGGGACGGCGCGGCGTTGACCGCGTCGGCAGGGGTGGAGAAGGTCGCGGCGTGTCCGGCGAGCTGCTGCTGCAGCGCGAACACCAGCGCGATGCGCCCCGACGGCTGGTCGGCCTGCGGCACCGACGACGCGTGGTCGCCGAACCCGGCGTCGTGCGCCGCGCGGGTCAGTGCCCCGTCGGCGCCCGCCGCGGCCGCGGTCCCCGCCAGCACCGCTCCCTTCCCGTGGGCGTCCAGCGACGTGGTGAGCGTCAGCAGCGCGTCGGCGACCGCTCGCGCCTGAGTGGCGTTGCCCGGGGCGTTGTCGGCGAGCACGACCGCGACCCCGGCCGGCCGCGGCGAGCTGCCGTGCACGGTGACCAGCTGGGCCTGGCTGTAGGCGTCGAGGCTGGTGCGCAGCGCGCCGATCGGGTTGGCCTCCGCGCCGGGAGCGGTGAGCAGCACGGAGGCGAGCTGGGTGGTCGCCTGCTGGATGCCGGAGCCGGCCGGCAGCCCTGCGTCACCGGCGAGCTTGCCCGCGAGGGCACCCAACGTGGCGTCCTGGTCCGGGTCGGCGAACGCCGGGCGCAGCTGCACGTCGGCGTTGACGGTGGCGCCGGCCGCGCGCAGCGCCGCAGTCACGTCGCGCCGCAGGTCGCTGCCGACGCCCGGTCCGCTGACCAGCGCGACGGTCTGCCCGGCGAGCCTGCCCTGCACGGCGTACGGCAGCAGGGCGGTGTCGAAGGCGCGGCCCGCGCTCACCTGGTCGGTCAGGTCGTCGATGCGGCCCTGCAGGGAGGTGTTGTTCTTGGCCAGGTTGGTCGTCTTGCCCTGCAAGTCGTCGAGGATCGGGCCGTTGAGGGTCGTCGTGCCGACGATGATGCCGATCCCGAGCGCGAGGAAGACCGCCACGATCGAGACCACGTGGTATCGGAAGTCGACCATCTAGACGAGCCCGGTCAGCCAGTGCACGAAGTGGTGCCAGTGGACCTGCAGCAGCGTGCCGTAGAGGCTACCTGCGGGTGAGATCGCGGCGGCCACGGCGAGGGTGAAGAACGCCGCGATGGCGAGCAGCACGAGGGTGGCCGTGCTGATGCGGGCGCGGTAGAGCCGGCTGACGCCCTTCGCGTCAACGAGCTTGCTGCCGACCCGCAGCCGGGTGAGGAACGTGCTCGACATGCCGGAACGGCCCTTGTCGAGGAACTCCACGAGCGTCGCGTGCGTGCCGACGGCCACAATCAGCGAGGCACCCTTGTCGTCGGCGAGGAGCATCGCGACATCCTCGCTGGTGCCGGTGGCCGGGAAGACGACGGCCTCGACACCGAGCTCCTGCACCCGGGTGAGGCCCGGCGCGCGGCCGTCGCGGTAGGCGTGCACCACGACCTCGGCGCCGCAGCGCAGGGCCTCGGTGGACACGGAGTCCATGTCTCCGACGATGAGGTCGGGCCGGTAGCCCGCCTCGAGCAGCGCGTCGGCGCCGCCGTCGACGCCGATCATGACCGGGCGGTACTCCCGGATGTAGGGCCGCAGCGTCGCGATGTCCTCCTTGTAGTGGTAGCCGCGTACGACGATCAGCGCGTGCCGGCCCTCGATGCCGGTGCGGATCTCGGGCACCCCGATGCCGTCGAGCAGCAGGTCGCGCTCCCGGCGGAGGTACTCCATGGTGTTGCTGGCGAAGGCCTCCAGCTGCACCGCAAGACCGGCCCGTGCCTCGGCCATCGCCGCCGCCACCGTCTCGACCGTCTGCTGCACCCCTTTGGCGACGACGCGGTCGTCGATGCCGTAGACGGTGTCGCCGTGAACGCGCACCGGGTCGCCCTCGCGCAGCACGCCGAAGGCATCGGCCCCCACGCCGTCGATCAGAGGTACGCCGGCCGTGACGAGGATCTCCGGACCGAGATTCGGGTAACGGCCGCTGATGCTCGGGGCGATGTTGACGACCGCCGCGACGCCGGTGGCGACCAGCGCCTCGGCACTGACCCGGTCGATGTCGACGTGGTCGATGACCGCGACATCACCCGGCCGCAGCCGTTTGGTGAGGTTCTTCGTGCGCCGGTCGAGCCGCGCGATGCCGTAGACACCGGGCAGCCGGTCGTCGGACCGGTTGCGGCGCAGCGTCGGTAACCTCATCGCTCCCAGTTTGCCAGCCGAATCGGGCACCGCGGACCGGACGCGCCGGCCCCGGCCGCGGCCGCTACGACGGGGCGCGGCCGGACTTCGCGGCCGTGGCGGCGGCGAGCAGCTCCTCGGCGTGACCGATCGCGAGCTCCGACTCCTCGAGGCCGGCGAGCATTCTCGACAGCTCCCGCAGCCTTTCCTCGCCGTCGACCTGCCGCACGCCGCTGCGGGTGACCGTGCCGTCGTCGGACTTGACCACGACCAGGTGCCGGTCGGCGAACGCCGCGACCTGTGGCAGGTGGGTGACGACGACCACCTGGGCGTGGCGGGCCAGCATCGCCAGCCGGCGGCCGACCTCGACCGCCGCCTTGCCACCGACACCGGCGTCGACCTCGTCGAAGACGAACGTCGGCACCGGGTCGCTGCCGGCCAACGTCACCTCGACCGCGAGCATCACCCGCGACAGCTCACCGCCTGACGCTCCGCGGGCCAGCGGGCGCAGCGGTGCGCCCGCGTGCGGACGCAGCAGCAACTCCACCTCGTCGACACCGTGGAGGCCGAACCCGACGCGTCGCTCGCCGACCTGCAGGCCGTCGGCGTCGTCGACCTGGGTGATCGACGTGGCCACCTCGGCGTGTGGCATGGCGAGCGCGGAGAGCTCGGCAGTGACCGCGCCGGCGAGGCGCTCCCCCGCCGCTGCGCGCGCCGCCGAGATCGTGGCGGCGAGGGTGGCGATCTCGGTGCGCAGGGTCGTGCGCTGCCCGGTGAGCGCGTCGATGCGCTCGTCGGCCCCATCGAGGTCGGCCAGCCGCGTCTCGGCCTGCTCTGCCCAGGCGAGCACGGCATCGCTGCCCTCGCCGTACTTGCGATGCAGCGCCGCGAGGGCCGCCTGCCGTTCCTGCGCCTGTGCCAGTCGCGCGGGGTCGGACTCGACGGACGCGGCGTAGGACGCGAGGTCCGCCGCGGCGTCCGCGAGCAGGTAGCTGATCTCGGCGACCCGGGTCGCGAGCGCGTCGAGCGCCTCGTCGTGGTCGCGCTGCCCGTCGAGCCGCCGGCGGGCCTCGGAGACGAGGCCGAGCGCGGGCAGCGCGCCGTCGTCGGCCGACAGCAGCTCGTGGGCCTCGTGCGCGGCGGCCCGCAGCGCCTCCGCGTGCGCCAGCCGCCCGACCTCGGCGGCCAGCTCCGCATCCTCGCCGGGCTGCGGCGCGACGCGGGCGATCTCCGCGAGCCCGTGGCGGAGCAGGTCGACCTCCTGCGCTCGCTCCCGCGCGCGGCCGGTCAGCTCGGTGAGCAGCTCGTCGACGTCCTGCAGCTGCCGGTAGGCGTCCCGGTAGCGCCCGAGCGGCTCGAGCACGGGCGGGCCGGCGTAGCGGTCGAGCAGGGCCCGCTGCAGCGCCGGCCGCAGCAGCCGCTGCTGGTCGGACTGACCGTGCACGGCGATGAGGTCGTCGGCCAGCTCGCCGAGCACCCCGACCGGCACGGAGCGACCTCCGACGACGGCCCGCGAGCGGCCCTCTGCCGACACGGTGCGCGCGAGGAGCAGCAGGCCGTCGTCGAGCTCGGCGCCGGCATCGACCGCACGGGTGGCGGCGGGCCCGTCGACGTCGACCACCACGGCACCTTCGACGGCCGCGCGCGCGGCCCCCGCACGGACCAGGGCGGGGTCCGCCCGTCCACCGAACAGCAAGTGCAGGGCGGTGACGACCATCGTCTTCCCGGCGCCGGTCTCGCCGGTGACCGCGGTGAAGCCGGGCGCGAGCGGCACGACCGCGTCCTCGATGACGCCGAGGTCGCGCAGCCGGATCTCCTCGAGCACGCCCCGACGATAGGGCGCGCCGGTCATCCGAGGACGGAGCCGCGCCAGCCCTGCACCGGCAAGCCGAACTTCGCGACCAACCGGTCGGTGAACGGGGAGCGGGCCAAGCGCGCCAGCCGGACCGGCCGCTTGCCCCGGCGTACCTCGATCCGGGCTCCCGGGGTGAGCTCCGTCGTACGCCGGCCGTCGCACCACATCACCCCGCCGGCGGTGTGCGCGAGCAGCTCGATGGCGACGACCGAGTCGGGCGCGACGACCAGCGGCTTCGAGAACAGCGCGTGGGCGCTGATCGGCACACACAGCAGCGCCTCGACCTGAGGCCAGACGACCGGTCCGCCCGCGGAGAACGCGTAGGCCGTCGAGCCGGTGGGGGTCGCGCACACCACCCCGTCGCCGGCCCAGCGCGACAGCGGCCGGCCGTCGACCTCGACAACGAGATCGAGCATCCGCTCCCGGGCGTGCTTCTCGACCGAGACGTCGTTGAGCGCCCAGTCACGGGTCTCCACCCCGTCGTCGGGACGCGCGACCACGTCGAGGGTCATCCGCTCCTCGACGAGGTAGTCACGGCGCAGCACGTGATCGATCGTCGCGGCGAGGTCGGCCCGCTCGGCCTCGGCGAGGAAGCCGACCCGGCCGAGGTTGACGCCGAGCAGGGGAACGTCGGCACCCCGGGCGTAGTCCGCGGCCCGCAGCAGGGTGCCGTCACCACCCAGCGCGAGGACCAGCTCCGCACCCTCGGCCGCCTGCTGGTCCGCCGCGACGGGCTTGGCTTGGGGGCAGTTGAGCTCGGCGGCCTCGCGGTCGAGCACCCGCACCGCGAGGCCCTCGGCGGTCAGTCGTTCGACGACGTGGTGCGCTGCGGTCACGGCTTCGGGCCGGCCGGTGTGAGCGATCAGCAGCAGCTCGCGCATCACCCGGGCCCTTCCGCGATGGCTCGCTCGACGGCCGCTGCCTCGAGCGCGGGCGCGCCATGGCGCAGCCAGAGGAAGTACTCCACGTTGCCGGCGGGTCCGGGCAGCGGGCTGGCGACGACACCGGCGCTGCCGAGGCCGAGCTCGCCGGCGGCTCGTGCAACGGCGAGCACCGCGTCACGCCGCAGGTCGGGATCACGCACCACGCCGCCGGCGCCGACCTGCTCGCGGCCGACCTCGAACTGTGGCTTCACCATCAGCAGCAGGTCTCCCTCGGGTGAGGTGCAGCGGGCCAGCGCGGGGAGCACCAGCGTCAGCGAGATGAACGAGAGGTCCGCGACGACCAGGTCGACCGGCCCGTCGATGTTTGCGGCTTCGAGATCGCGGACGTTGGTGCGGTCGCGTACGACGACCCGCTCGTCGACCCGCAGGCGCCAGGCCAGCTGCCCGTAGCCGACGTCGACGGCGACGACGACAGCCGCCCCGCGGCGCAGCAGGACGTCGGTGAAGCCGCCGGTCGACGCACCCGCGTCGAGACAGCGGCGCCCCTCGACCTCCAACCCGGGAAACGCGTCGAGTGCGCCGATCAGCTTGTGCGCGCCGCGCGACACGTAGTCGTCGCCGGCATCTTCGGCCACCAGCACCGGGGTGGCCGGTGCCACCGCGGTGGCCGGCTTGGTGGCGACCTGGCCGGCGACGAGCACCTTGCCCGCGGTCACGAGCTCGGCAGCCTGGGCGCGGGAACGGGCCAGCCCGCGGCGGACCAGCTCGGCGTCGAGCCGCGCACGACGGACCACCGGCCCGCCGTTCAGCCCTCGTCGAGGGCGGTGAGCGCCTCGTGCAGCTGCCGGTGGACGTTCTCGAACACCTCGACGTGGGAGGTCACCGGCAGCTCGGCGAGCTCCTCGAGCCGGGCGAGGGCGGCGTCGACGCGCAGATCGCCCGTCGACCCGGCCTCGCCGAAGGTTTCGTCGGTGTGCGAGCCGCCGGGTGTGGTGCCGATCACGTCCCTGCGCTCCCGGTCGAGTCCTTGGTGGCCTGGCCCTTCGGCGCGGCCTTCCCGGTCCGCTTGGCCGGACTCTTCGTCGTACGGCTGCTTGCCGACTTCTTCGCCGCGCCGACCTTGGCCGCGGGCTTAGCCGCGCTCTTGGCCGAACGCTTGGGCGAGGCCTTCGACGAGCCCTTGGTCGGACTCCGCCTGGCGCTCGTGGTCGAGCCCTCACTCCGCCCGTCGGACCTGCGCTGCTGCAGCGCCACGTCGTCCTGCAGATCACGCACCGTGGCTTCCAGCTCCCGGATCCGGTCGGTCAGCTGGCGAACCTCCTCGGCCGTCGCGAGCCCGACGCGCTCGAGCGCCCGATCGATCTCGAGTCCGGCGAGCGCGGTGAGCGATTCACGGTTCTGCCGGCTGGCCGCCAAGAGCTCCTCGGCGACCTCTTGCACCCGCTCGGCGTAAGCACGCAGCACGTCGACGACCATGCCGCAACGCTATCGCGCTGACTGGACCGGAATCGTGGTCTGCGGGCTCGCCGTGTCGGTGCTACCGGTCTGCTGCCGGGCCGCCGCGCCGTCGAAACGCGCCTCGCGAACGGTGAGCCTCCGGTCGGACGCGGCCCAGCAGGCAGCGGCCGCGGCACGCAGCCCGTCGAGGTGCGAGCCGAGGCTTCCGTCGATCCCGGCGTCCCCGCGCGCCGCGCCGCAGCCGCTCGGCCCCGCGCCGTCCGGTGCAACTTGCGCGCGCACCTCGATGAAGCCGTCGCGGATCACCGCGACCCAGTCGCCGCATCGCGCCTCGTCGCCGTCGACGGTCACCTCCGGGTGCGCCGCGAGCAGGCCCCGCAGGTCAGCCGCGACGTAGGTCGGCCTGGCCCGCGCCGGCGCCCCCAGGAGCTCGGACGGCGAGGTCACTCCGGTGAGGACCAGCAGAGACGGCGTACCGGCTGCCACCGCCCCCTCGATGTCGGTGTCGAGCCGATCGCCGACGACCAGCGGACGTTGCGCGCCGGTGCGTCGGACCGCCTCCCGGTGCAACGGCAGCTGCGGCTTGCCCGCGACCTCGGGCTCCCGGCCCGTCGCCGCCGCGACCGCCGCGACCAGCGCGCCGTTGCCCGGTAGCAGGCCTCGCGGCGACGGCATCGTGCTGTCGCTGTTGGTGGCGACCCAGAGGGCTCCCGCGCGCACGGCCAAGGTCGCCTCGGCGAGGTCGGCGTAGCCGAGGTCGGAGGCGTAGCCCTGCACCACCGCGGCCGGGCGGTCGTCAGCAGAGGCAACGGGACGCAACCCGGCGGCGGCGACGATGTCGCGCAGCGCCTGCGTACCGGTGACCAGCACCGACGCGCCGGCAGGCAGTCGGTCGGCAAGCAGGTGCGCGGCCGCCTGCGCCGACGTGACGACGTCGGCGGCACCCGCCTCCACACCCAGCGCGGTGAGCCGGCTCGCGACCTCGGCCGGAAGCCGCGAGGCGTTGTTGGTGACGAACGCGACGAGCATCCCGCTCCGGCGCGCAGCCGCCACCGCGTCGGCGGCATGGGCCACCGGCTGACCGCCGACGTAGACGACCCCGTCGAGGTCCAGCAGCGCCGCGTCGTAGAGCTCGGTGAGCGGCCGGTCACTGCCGCGCAGGCTCACGCCCGCTCGCGGGCGGCCCGCGCGTTGCGGGCCCTGGCCAGCGCGTCCCCGTAGTGGTGGTTGTCCGGGCGCATCGCCACCGCGAGGCTGAGGTGCTCGCAGGCGCTCGCGTAGTCGCCGGTCTTCGCCGAGGCCAGCCCCAGGCCGAACTGTGCGTAGTCGTCGGTGGGATTGGCGTCGACGATCTGCTCGAAGCTGCGTCGCGCCGCGGCGAACTTGCCCGAGGAGTACTGCGCCCGGGCCAGCGCCTCGCGGACACTGCGGGACTCGGGCTCGGCAGCTGCCGCGTGCTCGAGCAGCTGCGCCGCCGCGGCGGCGTCGCCGCGGTCGAGCAGGTCGAGACCACGGCGGTACCAGTCGTAGACGCCGCCGCCCGGAACCACGCCCTGAGCGTCGCCGATGTAGCTGCGGTCCGACTCGTCGGCCGGGCCGGTGATAGGCAGCTGCACGGTGACCTCCCTCTCGGGTCGCGGACCCGTCGGTTGCGTGGTCGTAGGATCGCGCGGTGCCGCCTGCCGATCCGCCATCCGTCGATGGGCTGGTGTTGCGGCCGTTTCGCGCCGTTCGCTACAACGCCGGGGTCGTCGGGGACATTTCGCGGGTCGTGTCGCCACCGTACGACGTCATCGACGAGGCCGATCGCGACGCGCTCGAGCGCCGCGACCCCCACAACGTGGTGCGCCTCATCCTTCCCCGCGACGAGCAAGGCCGTGACGGCGACGCGGCCTACGCGCACGCCGCCCGCCTCTGGCGCGACTGGCAGGCGTCCGGCGTCCTCGCCGCCGACGAGGCTCCGGCGATCTACGTCTACGAGCAGGCCTCTGCAAATCACGTGCAACGCGGGCTGCTCGGTGCCGTCGGCCTGCGACCGTCGGAGGCGGGCGTCATCCTGCCGCACGAGAACACGATGGCCGGTCCGGTGGCCGACCGCTTGGCTCTGATGGAGGCCACCGAGGCGAACCTGGAGCCGATCATCCTCGTGCACGACGGTGGCCCGGTGACGCGCTCCGCGGTCGCGGAGGTCGACATCAAGCCTCCGCTGGCGGACTTCACCACGGCCGACGGTTGGCGCCACCGGCTGTGGCCGATCGCCGACCCGACACTGCTGGACGCCATCGCGGCCGAGCTGCAGCCTCGGCGGGCGGTGATCGCCGACGGGCACCACCGCTACGCGACCTACCTGCGCTATCAGGCCGACCGGGACGCCCCACGCCCCGGCAAGCAGCCATGGGACTACGGCTTGGCGCTGCTCGTCGACGCGGGGACCTTCGGACCTCAGGTGCATGCGATCCACCGCGTGGTCCTGGGTATCTCGCTGGACGAAGCGGTCGGCATGGCGAGCACCGCGTTCCGCGTGACGCCGTTGAACGTCGGCGAGGATCCCGAGGCCACCCTCGCGGACTCGGCCGACACCGCATTCGTCGTCACTGACGGCCACCTGGCCTACCTGCTCGACCAGCCGGACGCCGCGCGCCAGTCGGTCGCGTTGCCCGCCGACCGGTCGCAGGCCTGGCGAGCCCTCGACGTGGCGGTGGCGCACGAACTGCTCGTCAAGGCGGTCTGGGGTCTCCCGGACACCGAGGACGTCGTCGGCTACCGGCACGATGCGGCCTCGGCGGTGGAGGCCGCGCGCGCCGACGGCGGAGTCGCGCTGCTCCTGCGAGCGACGCCGGTGACCGCCGTCACGGCTGTGGCCGCGGCGGGCGAACGGATGCCGCGCAAGTCGACGCTGTTCACGCCCAAGCCGGCCAGCGGGCTCGTGATGCGCGACCTGCGGCTCGGCTGACGCCGGACCAGCCGCCCGAGGCGACACTCAGCCCGCCCGCTGCAGCCGGCGGACCCTGACAGCCTCCACCTCACACCGGCTGACGGGCACCGACCCGGCCCGCCAGAAGCGACGCCGCAGCGAGCCGACGACCTCGACCACGTCGTTCTCCGCGCAGGCGAGCGCCGAACGTCGGGCGGCCGCTGTCCAGGCGACGCAGTCGAGCGCGTCGACCACGCGCCGGGACGTCGGCTCACCGCGCGCGGGTGCCGGCTCGCGGTCGACCGACACCCGCCAGGTGACGATGTCGTCGCCGCTGGGCAGGGTGCGCACACTGGGCGCACCCGTCACGCGGCCGACGACCGCCACCTCGTTGCGATGCTCCACCGGGGCGCTTCGACCCATCCTGACCTCCTCCGTCGGGAGATCCAGCGTCGTGCGTGGGCCGTCGAGTGGGAGCCGCGTCGGCACCAGCTGTGGACCGGCTCCCCGCGGCAGCTCGGGCTGTGGACAGACCGCTGATCAGTCCGCGTCGACGCCGAGCTCCACCAACCGCTCAGCGGCGTCGGTCTGGTCGTCGACGTCGACCGCTGCCGTCGACCGAAACCAGGTCAGTGCTTCCTCCTGACGTCCCGCGGCCAGCAGGGCATCGGCGTAGGCGTACCAGAGCCGCGGGGTCCACGGCTCCAGCCGATCCTGCTCGAGCTCGGGCACCTGCAAGACGACGACAGCGGCGTCGGCCTCACCCAGGTCGCGCCGGGCGCCGCTCTCGACGATCCGCAGCTCGATCCGGGACGTCTGGTCGAGCTTTCCGAGCGCCGGGTCTCGAAGGAGGGTCAGCGCCCGCTCGGGGCGGCCGAGGCCCCGCTCGCAGTCGGCCATGAGCGCAACGTGCGCGGGCGAGCCCGTCATCCGACGCCACGCTCGCAGATCCGCAAGCGCCTGCGCGTAGTCCCCGGCGACGTAGGCCGCGATGCCGGCCGCCTCCCGGGTCGCTGCGACCCGCGCGGCCAGATCCCGGGCGAATGAGGCGTGCGCCAATGCCGCCGCGGGGTCCTCGTCGAGAAGGCGTCCGGCAGCGACCAGGTGCAGGGCAACTCGGTCGGCGAGATCCTTGGGCAGCGAGCGCAGCTCCCGCCGGGCGGCGGGGTCGAGGTCGGCGGGCGCCAGCCCCTCCGGCAAGGAAGGCTCGGGAGGACGCGGCGTACGACGACGAGACGGGGGCGCTGAGGCGGAGCGTTGGTCTGCCCGAGGCGAACGATGGCGCGAGGGGTCGGGCGAGTCGCCTCGTTGGTCACGGTGCGGCGCGCGCCTGCCGGCCGGGGCCGGTGACGCGCCACTGTCCGGACGTCCCGACCGGCGGGGGCGACGCGGCGGTTGGTCGGTCACGGCGGGCTCCCTGGACGATGCACGGGCGGCGAAAACACGAGGAGGGCCACCTGCATGCAGGCGACCCTCCTCGAGAAAGATGTCCGGCGGCGTCCTACTCTCCCACCCCGTCACCAGGGCAGTACCATCGGCGCTGCAGGGCTTAGCTTCCGGGTTCGGAATGAGACCGGGCGTTTCCCCTACGCTATGGCCGCCGTAACTCTATGGAGATGTCGGCCGGCTTCCGACCGTATCTCGGGAACCGCACAGTGGACGCGAACGCATAAAGCAAAGAGTGAAGTGTGTGGCAAGCCCTCGGCCTATTAGTACCGGTCAGCTGAACGCATTGCTGCGCTTACACTTCCGGCCTATCAACCCGATGATCTAGTCGGGGGCCTTACCTGGTTGACCCAGTGGGAGACCTCATCTTGAAGCGAGCTTCCCGCTTAGATGCTTTCAGCGGTTATCCCTTCCGAACGTAGCTAACCAGCCGTGCCCTTGGCAGGACAACTGGCACACCAGAGGTTCGTCCGTCCCGGTCCTCTCGTACTAGGGACAGCCCTTCTCAAGTCTCCTGCGCGCGCGGCGGATAGGGACCGAACTGTCTCACGACGTTCTAAACCCAGCTCGCGTACCGCTTTAATGGGCGAACAGCCCAACCCTTGGGACCTACTCCAGCCCCAGGATGCGACGAGCCGACATCGAGGTGCCAAACCAT
>DASSKL010000017.1 GCA_035690485.1 Mycobacteriales bacterium
GTCGTCCGGGGTGAACAACCAGCGGATGGCCCCCTCGTCGCTGAACCGGTTGTCACGCAGCACGGTCAGCGTGCCGGCCAGCCCCTTCACGAGGACGCCGCCGCACACGAAGGCCGCAGGCACCTGGAGGACGGCCCGCTCTCCCCGGCGTACGGCGACCAACTTCCCGTCGCGCAGCAGCTGCCGCACCTTGGTAATCGGCTCGCCCAACCGCTCGGCCACGTCCGGCAGGGGCAGCCACTCGTCAACGAGGCCGTCCAGGTCGGTCACGCACTCGGTCACCCGACAAGCCTGCCAAACGATCCGCCCCCACCGCCCCGGGCCACCTGTCCATGGTCCTCGCACCCGGCACTCGGGCGCCCAGCGCCCGACACCGACACCGACACCGGCACCCGGCACCCGGCACCCGGCACCGACGCCAACGCCAACGCCGACGCCGACGCCGACCCCGACGCCGACGCCGACGCCGAAGTTGATCACTTGAGTGGAGTTATGGGCATTCTGCGTACGCCGACCAAGCGTGAGCAGACGAAGTTGATCAACCACTTCTCCACTCTTGTGATCCACTTCCGGCTCTCGCTGAACCCGCCACACGCCTGAGAGCCTCGACCACTTCTCCACTCTTGTGATCCACTTCCGGCCTTCGCGGAAGCCACGCCCCCTAACAGGCTGTGGACGGCGCAAGCAGCGAACCGCCGACCTGGGCGACCCTTCCCCGATGCACACGGCCCCCGGGGAGATCGAGGTCCTGCTGCAACGGCAGCACGGCATCGTCACCGCGGCCCAGTGCCGCCGGCACGGAATCAGCCACCAGCAAGTACGAACCCTGCTCAGACGCGGCGAGTGGCTCAGGCTCTACCGCGGCATCTACATCGCCGCGCCGGCTTGGCCGCACGACCCCTCCGACCCGCTGCGTGACCTCCGACAGCTGTCGATGCGTTGCCGCGCACTGCTCGTCGTACTCCCGGCCGGCACGGTCATCAGCCATCAGACCGCAGCAGCCCTGTGGCGCCTCGCAGTGCCATCGCCCAACCCGACGATCCACGTCACGGTCCCGCCGGGGGCGGTGGTTCCGTCCGTCGCGGGCGTCGAAGTGCACCGCAGCAGGGCGGCGGTATCGGTGGAGCGTCCGTTCGGCGTCGATGCGACGAGCCTGTCCCGCACGGTGGTGGACATCGCGCGGCGGGCGGGCTTCGCCGAAGCCGTTGCCCTCGCCGACTCGGCTCTCGCCACACATCCGGGTCTCGACCTGGGCAGCGAGCTGCTGCGCTGCTACGGCGGCCGGGGTTACCGCCAGGCGGCCGCGGTGGTCGCCTTCGCCGACGAACGTTCGGAGTCTCCACTAGAGAGCCTGGCGCGGGCGCTGTGGCACGCGGCCGATCTGGCCGCGCCGGAGATTCAAGCAGTGATCACGGTCGATGGCCGGTTCGTAGCCCGGGTGGACTTCCTGTGGCGAGCGGCCCGGCTCGTCGTGGAGGTCGACGGAATGTCGAAGTACGCCGAACCCGGTGAGCTCGCCCGTGAGAAGCAGCGCCAGAACGCCCTCATCCGCGCGGGTTACACGGTCCTGCGGTTCACCTGGGCGGACATCGTGCACCGGCCGCAGGAGACGGTGGCGATCGTTCGCGAATGCCTCGCCGCCAGTCGAGCAGGCTGACCGAGAGACACCCCGGGCCGCGAGCTGCGGCTCTGTCCGGCTCCGGAAAGCCGATCGTTTGACGGAGCAGTTGCACGTGAGTGGAGTGATCACTTCGATGGAGAAGTTGATCACTTGAGTGGAGTTGTGGGCATCCGGCGTACGCCGACCAAGCGTGGCCGGAGCAAGTTGATCAACCACTTCTCCACTCTTGTGATCAACTTCGGCCGGCTGCCGTCCTGCAGGGCGTAGCGCACGCGGCGGCGGCCGCCCGGCGGGCAACTCGCGAGCAGAGCCGGCAGCTCTCCAGCGGGGCGAGCCGCCCGGCGGGCCGAGCCCTAGCGGGTGGCGTCGCGGATGGGGACATCGACGTCGGCCAGGCGAGCCTCGTCGACGGGCGTCTCGTGCTCGATCAGCTTGCGCGCCTGGATGGTGTCGCGCGGCCGGTTGACGGTCAGCATCGCGACGAGCCGCTCGCCGCGCAGCCAGCCCACACCCCAGATCTCGTCGTCCGGCGAGCCGCGCCAGACCATGCGGTCGCCCGCCGGCGGGTGGCCCACCATCTGGACGCGCCGGCCGAGCTGGGTCGACCAGAAGTAAGGCACCGGGTCGTGCACCTCGGAGCCCCCCATCACGTTGGCGGCCACGACGTCGGGACCGCGCAGGGCGTCGTCCCAGTGCTCGACGCAGAGGCGTACGCCGTAGCGCCGCGACCACCACGCGGCCGCGTCGCCCACCGCGTAGACCCGCTCGTCGGACACGGATCGAAGGTGCTCGTCGACGACGACGCCGGGCCCGACCTCGATGCCCGAGCCCTCGAGCCAGGCGACCTCGGGGCGTACGCCGACCGCCACGAGCACCACGTCACCCGGGAGCGACCGTCCGTCGGCGAGCTCGACACCGCCGGCGTCGACCGCCGAGACGGCGGTGCCGCAGAGGAGGTCGACGCCGGCGTCGGCGTACCACTGCCCCATCGCGGTGCCGATCGCCGCGGGGAAGACCGCGGCCAGCGGCGTGCCCAGTGCCTCGACGACGGTGACCGCGCAGCCGGCGGCGCGGGCGGCGGTGGCTACTTCGGCGCCGATCCACCCGGCGCCGACGATGAGCAGCCGGGTCCCGGGCTTGAGCCGCGAGCGCAACTCCCGCGCGTCCTCGACGGTGCGCAGCACGAGTGCGCTGGAGTCGCCGGGCAGCCGCACCGGACCAGCCCCCGTCGCGACCACCAGCCGGTCGTATGGCACCGGTCCGTCGGTGGTCTCCACCGCCCCGTTTCCGACCCCGAGCGCCCGGGAGCCGAACCGCCGCTCCACGTCGAGGGCCGCCCAGTCGACCGTCAGGGTCGAGTGCTCCATCTCGCCGGTCAGCAGCTCCTTGGACAGCGGCGGCCGGTCGTAGGGCTCGTGCAGCTCGGCGCCGATCAGCGTCAGCGATCCGGCGTACCCGGCCAGGCGCAACGCTTCGACCGTGCGCGCGCCGGCGAGGCCCGCGCCGACCACGACCACGCTGCGCACGTCCGCTGTCGCCACGCGGACAGACCTTAGAACGCGACTACGCTGGCGGTGACACGCGGATGAGGAGGCGACACCGTGGCGGACGTCACCGTGGTCGGTGGCGGCCTCATCGGACTCGCCGGAGCCTGGCGGCTCGCCCAGCGCGGGGCCAGCGTCGTGGTCTGCGACCCCGCCCCACTGTCGGGCGCCTCCTACGCCGCCGCGGGCATGCTCGCCCCGGTCACCGAGGTGCACTACGGCGAGGAGCTGCTGCTCGCCCTCAACCTCGCCTCGGCGGCCCGCTACCCGGGCTTCGTCGCCGAGCTCGAGGACGCGGCCGGCCAGACCGTCGGCCACCGCACGGAGGGCACGCTCGCCGTCGCGTTCGACGCGGGCGACCGGGCGGTGCTCGAGGAGCTGCACGCGTTCCAGACCAAGCTGCACCTCGACGCCGAGCTGCTCGACCGCCGCGAGTGCCGCCGCCTCGAGCCGATGCTCGCGCCGTCGGTCCATGGCGGGCTGCACGTCGCCGGCGACCACCAGGTCGACAACCGCCGCCTCGGCAAAGCGCTGCTGGCAGCGGCGACCCGAGCCGGCGTCGACGTACGCCGCGAAGCCGTCACCGCCCTCACCCGCGACGGCGACAAGGTCACCGGCGTCACGCTCGCGACCGGCGAGCAGGCAGCAACCGGCACCGTGGTGCTCGCCGCCGGCCCGTGGTGCAACGACCTGGCCGGCCTGCCGGGCGACGTCCCGGTGCGCCCGGTCAAGGGCCAGATCCTGCGACTGCGCACCAAGGTGCCGTTCCTGACCCGCACGGTGCGCGCAGTCGTGCAGGGCTCGACGGTCTACGTCGTCCCGCGCGAGGACGGCGAGATCGTCGTCGGGGCGACGATGGAGGAGATGGGTTTCGACACCGAGGTCCGCGCCGGCGCCGTCTACGACCTGCTGCGCGACGCCCACGCCGTGCTCCCCGGCATCGCCGAGCTCGAGCTGGTCGAGTGCCGCGCCGGCCTGCGGCCCGGATCTCCCGACAACGCGCCGATCGTCGGGCCCGCCGCACCCGGGCTGCTGCTCGCGACCGGGCACTTCCGCAACGGTGTGCTGCTCACGCCGATCACGGCCGAGGCGATCGCGGCCTACGTCGTCGACGGGACCATGCCCGATGAGCTGCTGCCGTTCGGACCGGACAGGTTCGCGCGATGAACGTCACGGCCGCACGAGGAAGGTCACGGTCCCGCGATGAAGGTGACGGTCAACGGCGAGGAACGCCTGGCGCCCGACGGCTGGAGCGTCGCGAAGCTGGTCGCCGACATCGGCGCGCCGCAGCAGGGCACCGCCGTCGCGGTCAACGGCGACGTGGTCGTCCGCCGCGAGTGGCCGCACCGGCTGCTGCACGACGGCGACCGGGTCGAGGTGCTGACCGCGGTGCAAGGAGGCTGAAGACATGAAGGACCCGCTCGTCATCGCCGGCACGCCGCTGCACTCACGTCTGATCATGGGTACCGGCGGCGCCGCCAGCATGGAGGGGCTCGAGACCGCGCTGCGCGCCTCGGGCACGGAGCTCACCACGGTGGCCATGCGCCGGGTCGACCCGCGAGCGCGGGGATCGGTGCTCGACGTCGTACGCCGCCTCGGCATCCGCCTGCTCCCCAACACCGCCGGCTGCTTCACCGCCGGCGAGGCGCTGCTGACCGCGCGGCTGGCCCGCGACGCGCTCGAGACCGACTGGGTCAAGCTCGAGGTGATCGCCGACGAGCGCACGCTGCTGCCCGACACGGTCGAGCTGCTCGACGCCGCCGAGCAACTCGTGGCCGAGGGCTTCGTGGTGCTCCCCTACACCAACGACGACCCGGTGCTCGCCCACCGGCTGGAGCAGGTCGGCTGCGCGGCGGTGATGCCGCTGGGGTCGCCGATCGGCAGCGGCCTCGGCATCCGCAACCCGCACAACATCGCGATGATCGTCGAGCAGGCGGGGGTGCCCGTGGTGCTCGACGCCGGGATCGGTACGGCGTCTGACGCGGCCCTCGCGATGGAGCTGGGCTGCGACGCGGTCCTGGTCGCCTCGGCGGTGACCCGGGCACAGGACCCGGGCGCGATGGCGACGGCGATCGCGCGGGGCGTGGAGGCCGGGCGGCTGGCGCGGCAGGCCGGGCGGATCCCACAGCGCTGGCACGCCCAGGCGTCGAGCCCCGTCGAGGGTCGCGCCAAGCTCGGCTGAACGACCCCTCTTCCGCCGCGACGGTTTCCCAGGAAGGCTCGCGGTATAGGCACCGGGAGGACCACAGCCGGGAGGAGCCCCATGAAACCCATGCCGCCGTTCGAGTCCGCGTCCCGGCTCGAGGAGCTGTCCGCGCTCGACCCGGTCATCGACCAGGTGCGTTCCCTGGCCCGCGAGGCGCTGTCGTCGCAGGAGCTGCGCGACCTGCTGCACGGGGTGTGGAAAGGTACGCCGCTGCACCCGGCCCTCACCGACGTGACGATCGGCGCGTTCCTCTCGGCCGCGCTGCTCGACGTGCTGCCGGGCAACCGGACGGCCGCGACGATGCTCGTGCTCACCGGCATCGCCTCCGCCGTGCCGACCGCGGCCAGTGGGCTCGCCGACTGGCTCGACCTCGAGCCGGACCAGGCGCGGGTCGGCTTCGTGCACGCGACGCTCAACACGGCGGCGCTCGTGCTCTACGCGGCCTCGCTCGGCAACCGGGTGCGCGGCCGCCACTTCACCGGCCGGCTGCTGGGCTTCGCGGGTCTCGCGGTGGCCTCGGCGAGCGCGCAGCTGGGCGGGCACCTGTCGTTCCGGCAGTCGGCCGGGGTCAGCCGTGCCGACACCGATGCGCGCGACTTCCCGGGGGGCTGGCAGGACGTGGCCGCCCTGGATGACGTCCCGGACGGGCTCAGCAAGCAGGAAGCCGCCGGCACGGCGCTGTGCGTCTACCGCCGCGGCACCGACGTGCGCGTGCTCATCGACCGGTGCGCCCACCTGTCCGGCCCGCTGTCGGAGGGCGAGGTGATCCACGCCGACGGCAGCGACTGCGTGGTCTGCCCGTGGCACGGGAGCACGTTCCGGCTCGACGACGGTGCCCCGGTGCACGGGCCCGCGACCGCGCCCGCACCCGCGCTACGCAACCGGGTCTCCGCCGGCCGCCTCGAGGTCCTGCTCAAGGACTGAGGGCCGGCCGGCCGGCAGACGGATCGGCGGCGGTGGATCAGCGGCGGTGGATCAGCGGTGCGACGCCGTTGCGGACGGCCTGCACCGGCTCCCCCGCGATCGCCCGGCGCAGGTTGTCGACGGTGACCTTCATGACGTTGCCGACCGCTTGCTCGGTCGACCCGGCGGCATGGGGTGACAGCAGGATCCCGTCGACCCCGTGCAGCGGCGAATCGGCGGGCAACGGTTCGGTGGCGAAGACGTCGAACGCCGCACCCCGCAGCCGGCCCTCCCGCACCGCGGTGGCCACCGCGGACTCGTCCACGATGTGGCCCCGGGCGGCGTTGACGAGGTAGGCCCCGGGCAGCATCCGGGCGATCCGCTCGGCGTCGAGCAGCCCGCGCGTGCCGGCGGCCAGTGCCACGACGACGACGAGCACCTCACTGGTGGAGACGAGGTCGTCGAGGTCGCGGTAGCGAACGCCGTACGCCTCCTCCGCCGAGCGCTGCCGGCGCGACCAGTACGACACCTCGCAGCCCAACGCCGAGTAGAGCCGGGCGCACGCGACGCCGATGTCGCCGAACCCGACGATGCCGACCCGCTTCCCGGCCAGCTCGCTGCTGCCGCGGCGGAAGATCTCCTGCTGCGGGGGCCAGCGGTCGGCCGCGACCTCGACGTGGGCCCAGACCAGGTCGCGCAGCATCGCGAGGGTGGCACCGAGGCACCACTCGGCCACGCTGACCGCGTTGGCGCCGGCGGCGTTGGCGACCGCGATGCCGCGGGCGGCGAGCGCGTCGAGGTCGATGATCTCGACGCCGACGCTGGGCTGCTGCACCAGCACGAGGTGGGGCGCCGTCGCGACCTCCGCCGCACCGATCCGCAGCCGCGCGCTCCAGTCGCCGAAGACGAGGTCGGCGCGGGTGAGGGCTTCGCGTACGCCGGCCTGGTCGCGCGTCGCGGGCAGCACGATCTCGGCGCCGAGGTCGCCGAGGACCGTCTCCCACGCGGTGGCCGGCAGCGGGGCGAGCGCGGCGATCACCCACGGCCGGTCGGTCACGGTTCGCATGCTGCCAGACCTTCCGGGACTTCAGGTCACATCCGTCACACTTGTCACATCAGTCACAGAAGAGTTAGGCTCCTGAGCCTCGTCTTCCCCCGAGTGGAGGCCTCGCGCGGGGCCTTCGTAGGAGGCCACGACATGGGGCTGCCCCGCCGCATGCGCGTGCTCATCGCACCGCTCGCCGTCGTCGTCGCGCTCGCCGCCACGGTGACCGCGGCGGCGCCCGGGTTCCTGCACATCAGAGTCAACCGCGGCGACACGCTGTCCGCGATCGCCCTCCGCCACCACACGACGGTGAAGGAGCTCGTCGCGCTCAACCACCTGCCGGGCAACGGAAACCTGATCTTCGCTGGGCAGACCCTGGCAGTGCCGGCCCCACCCCAGCCGGTCGGCCCGAAGACCGTGGTCACCGAGGTCCGGCACAAGGTCGTCGTGGGCGACACGCTGATCGGGCTCGCCCAGCGCTACCACGTGAGCCCGTCGTCGATCGCCGCGCGCAACCACCTACCCCGCTCGCTGGTCGTGATGCTCGGCACCACGCTGGTGATCCCGGTGCCGCACCAGGTGAGCGCCACGCCGCCGCAGCGGCACTACCCCACCGCCGTGACCGCGGCCGCCGCCCAGCACCGTGCGGAGATGTCGGGTCGCGCAGTGCCCTCGCACGCCCAGATGCGCAACATCATCGCGGCGACCGCGCGAAAGCTCGGCGTCGACCCCGCGCTCGCACTCGCCGTCTCCTGGCAGGAGGCCGGCTTCAACCAGCGGATGGTCTCGGCCGCCGACGCGATCGGCGCGATGCAGGTCGTGCCGAGCACCGGCAGCTTCGTCTCCCGCTACATCGTCGGCCGCCACCTCGACCTGCTCGACGCGCACGACAACGCGATCGCCGGTGTCGCGCTCCTGCGCAACCTGCTGCGCGCGGCGCCCGTCGACCAGGCCGTCGCCGGCTACTACCAAGGCCTCGGATCGGTCCGCTCCCGCGGCATGTACGCCGACACCAAGGCCTACGTGGCCAACGTCCTCGCGCTGCGCGACCGGTTCAAGGGCTACCGCTGACGTCCACGGGCGACCGCTGACGGCGCCCGGGCGCACCGGCGTACGCCTCGCGTCCGGCGCCCCGGCCACCGGCCGCGTTGCGCCATTTGCCCGGGAGGCCTACGTAGACTCGGCCGCGATGGACACGACCGTGACCGACCAGCTCGTCGGCCGCGTGCTCGACGGGCGCTACCACGTCGACGCGCGGCTCGCCCGCGGCGGCATGGCCAGTGTCTACCTCGCGACCGACACCCGGCTCGAGCGCCGGGTCGCGGTCAAGGTGATGCACCCGGCGCTGGCCGACGACGAGGCGTTCGTCGCGCGATTCATCCGCGAGGCGCGGGCGGCCGCGGCCCTGTCACACCCCAACGTGGTCGCGGTGTTCGACCAGGGCGCCGACGGCGACACGGTGTTCCTGGTGATGGAGTACGTCGCCGGCCACACCCTCCGCGACGTCCTGCGCACCCACGGCCGGCTCTCCCCCGCCCAGGCGCTGGCCGTGCTCGAGCCGGTCGTCGCGGCCCTCGCCGCCGCCCACCGCGCCGGGCTGGTCCACCGTGACGTCAAGCCCGAGAACGTCCTCATCGCCAACCACGGTCACGAGGGAGCCCAGGTCAAGGTCGCCGACTTCGGCCTGGCCCGGGCGATCGCCGAGGCGCACCTGACGTCGACCTCGACGGTGCTGATCGGCACCGCCTCCTATCTCGCGCCCGAGCAGGTCTCCCGCGGGGTGGCCGACGCCCGTGCCGACGTCTACGCGGCCGGCGTCATGCTCTACGAGCTGTTGACCGGCACGCCGCCGTTCCGCGGCGACACCCCGCTCGCGATCGCCTACCAGCACGTGCACGACTCGGTGCCCGCGCCGTCGTCGGTCGTGCCGGATCTACCTGCGGGGCTGGACGATTTCGTACGCCGCGCCGCCGCGCAGGACCCCGACGACCGGCCGGCCGACGCGGGGGCACTGCTCACCGAGCTGCGCCGGCTGCGCGGTTCGCTCGGGCTCACCGCGCCGGTGCCGATCCCCTCCGCCGACGACGACCCGATGGCCACCAGGGTGATCAACGGGCAGACGGCTCCGCTGTCGCAACCGCTGGCCGTCCCGATCCCGCCGTCACATCCTGCGCGGGCCACGCCGACGGGCCCGCGGCGGCGCTGGCCGTGGGTGGCCGCGCTGCTCGCCCTGGTGACGGCCGCGGCCGCAGTCGGCGGCTGGTACCTCGCCTCCGGGCGCTACACCGACACGCCCAAGCTGCTCGGCATGTCCGTCGCGCAGGCGAAAGCCGCGGCGACGCACGACGGGCTGAAGGTCAAGGTCGGCAACGCGATCTACAGCGACACCTACCGTGAGGGGCTGGTGGCCCAGCAGTCGCCGAAGCCCACGGAGCGGATGCGCGACGGCGGCACGGTCACGCTGCACCCCTCGCTCGGGCCCACGCACCGGGCGGTGCCCGACGTACGCGGCAAGCCCGTCGCCCAGGCGGTCGCTTCGGTCAAGGCCGCGCACCTCAACCCGGTGGTCGTCGACGCGGTCTACGACCCCAACGTCGCCGCCGGACTGGTCCTGCGCACCAAGCCCGACCCGGGCCAGCAGGTGCTGCACGACACCGTCGTACAGATCGTGCCGAGCAAGGGCCCGCCGCCGGTCGCCGTACCCGATGTCGTCGGCATGTCGGCCAAGGACGCCCAGAAGGCGATCAACGACGTCGGGCTGAAGTGGACCGTCAACGACGCGTTCAGCGACACGGTGCCCAAGGGCAAGGTCATCGCCCAGGACCCGGCCAACGGCACGTTGACGCTCGGGTCGACCGTGACCTTGACGGTCTCGAAGGGCCCGCAGCTGTTCGAGGTGCCCGACGTCACGCACAAGAACGTCAACGAGGCCAAGTCGATCCTGCAGCAGGCCGGGTTCAAGGCCAACGTCATCTCGCTGCCCGGTGGCCCGGGCGAGGTGCTGCGCCAGTCGCCGGGCGGGCATTCCATGCAGCGCAAGGGAACCACGGTCACGCTCTACGTCTTCTGATCCAGCCGTTTCCTGATTCCGCCCGAGCGCTGATCTCGCCCGAGCTCTGGTCTCGCCCGTGTACGGATCCGGCCCGTCCTCTGGTCTCGCCCGAGCTCTGGTCTCACCCGAGCTCTGGTCTCACCCGTGCCCTGGTCTCACCCGTGCCCTGATCTCACCCGAGCGCGGATCCGGCCCGTCCTCTGGTCTCGCCCGTCCTCTGGTCTCACCCGTGCGCGTATCCGGCCCGCCCTCTGATCCCGTCGACGCCGCGCGCCTCAGGATCGCTCCGCCCCGCCGCGTTATGTCTACTGCCGCGGTGTAGGGCCTATTGGAGATCGTTAGACCCCCATACCGCGGCAGTAGACAGAAATTCGCGCACCGGACCGGGCGGCCCACGCCGTGGACACGTCACCGGACCGGGCGGCCCAGGACGTGGACACGTCACCGGACCGGGCGGCCCAGGACGTGGACACGTCACCGGACCGGGCGGCCCACGCCGTGAATACGTCACCGGACCCGGGCGGCCCAGGACGTGAGCAGTTCACCGGGCCGGACGACCCACGCCGTGGACACGTCACCGGGCCGGGCGGCGTACACCATTGGCTGCGCCCACCCGTTTCCGACCGGTGCGGCCCGATCCGGTGGACATCCGACAGAATCGCTGTCCGTGCCGCCTCGCAAGCCCTCGCCCATCGGGGCGCACGTGTTCGTGGGCGCGGGGCTGGTGTCGAGCGGGCTGCCCTACGCGCGCGACGTCGGCGCCCAAGCGGTGCAGGTCTTCCTGTCGAACCCGCGCGGCTGGGCGGCCTCGCCCGGCGATCCTGCGCAGGACGAGGCGTTCCGGGCCGGCTGCGCGGAGGCGCGGATGCCGGTGTTCGTGCACGCGCCCTACCTCGTCAACCTCGGCTCCCCCACGGCCACGACCGCGGAACGCTCGGTCGAGGCGGTCCGGCATGCGCTGGCCCGCGGCCGGCGGATCGGCGCGCGGGGCGTCGTCGTACACACCGGCTCCGCCGTCGACGCGGCCCACCGCGAGGCCGCGATGCAGCAGGTGCGGTCGCTGCTCCTGCCGGTGCTCGACTCGCTGTCCGACGACGACCCGATGGTGCTGCTCGAGCACACGGCGGGCGGCGGCCAACCGCTCGCGTCGGCCGTGGGCGACCTCGGGCCCTACCTCGAGACGCTGGAACGCCACCCGCGGCTGGGAATCTGCCTCGACACCTGCCATGCGTACGCCGCAGGGCACGATCTCGCCAAGCCCGGCGGCATGCGCGCGCTGCTGACCGCGCTCGTCGCGGTGGCCGGACGCGGGCGGCTGAAGCTCGTGCACGCCAACGACACCAAGGACGCCCTGGGCTCCTGCCGCGACCGCCACACGAACATCGGCGCCGGCAGGATCGGCTCCGAACCGTTCGCGGAGCTGTTCCGCCACCCCGCCACCCGCGGCGTGCCGGTCATCGTCGAGACGCCCGGCAAGGGGCCCGAGCAGGCGGCCGACATCGCGTTGCTCAAGTCGCTGCGCGACCGGTGACTCGCAGGGCTCGTGACAAGCGTTGGCCCATCACTCGTCGGGGGCCGGTCGCCGCGCGGGGGCCGGTCGCCGCGCGGGGGCCGGTGGCCGCGCGGGGGCTGGTGTCTGCTGCCCGCCGGCTGGCCGCCGATGACCGGGAGCTAGCGGCCGGGGCCGCGCCGTCCGACCGGGCCCGGTCCTCGTTGCGTGGTTCCACCACAGCCGCGGTGCTGGCGCTGCTGGCGACGACCGCCGTGTGGGGCTCGACCTTCGTGGTCGTGAAGGACGCGGTCGCGCGGATGCCGGTGATGCCGTTCCTCGCTTGGCGCTTCGGGATCGCGACCGTCGCGATGCTCGTGCTGCGCCCGCGCGCGGTGGCCCGGCTGGGGCCGGCCGGTCGTCGCGACGGAGCCTTGCTCGGCCTGGCCCTGGGCGCGGGTTACGTGCTCCAGACCTACGGGCTGCAGTCGACGCCGGCGACGGTGAGCGGGTTCGTGACCGGGATGTTCGTGGTGTTCACGCCGCTGCTGGCCGGCCTGCTGCTGCACCGCCGGGTGGGGGCGTCGGCCTGGTTCGCGGTGGTCGTCGCGACCGTTGGGCTGGCGCTGCTGTCGCTGCACGGCATCGCGCTCGGCGGCGGGGTCACCCTGACTCTCTTGTGCGCCGTGGCCTTTGCCTTCCACATCGTGGGGCTCGGCGAGTGGTCCGCGTCGTACGACCCGTACGGCCTGGCGGTGGTCCAGCTCGCCACGGTGGCGGTCGGCTGCTCGATCGTGTCGGCGTTCACGGGATTGTCAGTGCCGCCGGACGCGGGCGTCTGGGGTGCCCTGGCACTCACGGCGCTGGCGGCGACGGCGGTCGCGTTCGTGGTGCAGACCTGGGCCCAGTCGCTGCTGTCGGCCACCCGCGCGGCGGTGATCATGATCATGGAGCCGGTGTTCGCGGCGGTCTTCGGCGCGGTGTTCGCGGGCGACTCGCTGTCGGGGCGGTCCCTGGCCGGCGGCGCCCTGGTCCTGGTCGCGATGCTCCTCGTCGAGGCCGGGCCGCTGTCGATGACCAGCCGAGCCCGTGATCAGGTCCGGTAGGCTGCCGACACGTGGTCATCGTCATGCAGCCGAGCGCGACGCCGGAGGACATCCAGGGCGTCGTGACCCTGGTGGAGGGGGCCGGCGGCAACGCGTTCGTGAGCCGCGGGGTGCACCGGACGATCATCGGGCTGGTCGGCGACATCGCGCAGTTCCAGTCGCTCAACCTGCAGGCGCTGCCCGGCGTCGGCGACGTGGTCCGCATCTCGCAGCCCTACAAGCTGGTCAGCCGCGAGAACCACGACCAGATGTCGACCATCCTCGTCGGCGGCTCGGGTACGACGCACCCGGTGCCCATCGGCCCGGGCCACTTCACGCTCATCGCCGGGCCGTGCGCCGTCGAGACACCCGAGCAGACGCTGGCCGCCGCGCAGATGGCCAAGGACGCCGGGGCGGCGCTGCTGCGCGGTGGGGCGT
The DNA here is from genome assembly GCA_035690485.1 of Mycobacteriales bacterium. Taxonomy (NCBI): domain Bacteria; kingdom Bacillati; phylum Actinomycetota; class Actinomycetes; order Mycobacteriales; species Mycobacteriales bacterium. Next base: position 13,384 of record DASSKL010000017.1, read on the forward strand.
TCAAGCCCCGCACGTCGCCGTACGCCTTCCAAGGCCTCGGCGAGAAGGGCCTGCAGATCCTCGCCGACGTACGCGAGGAGACCGGCCTGCCGATCGTCACCGAGGTCGTCGACGCGCACGACGTCGACCTGGTGGCCTCCTACGCCGACATGCTGCAGATCGGCACCCGCAACGCGCAGAACTTCTCGCTGCTGCAGGCCGTCGGCGCCGTGCAGAAACCGGTGATGCTCAAGCGCGGGTTGCAGGCCACGATCGAGGAGTGGCTGATGGCGGCGGAGTACGTCGCCCAGCGGGGCAACCTCGACATCGTGCTCTGCGAGCGGGGCATCCGGACGTTCGAGACGGCGACCCGCAACACCCTCGACATCAGCGCCGTCCCGGTGGCCCACGACCTGTCGCACCTGCCGGTCGTGGTCGACCCGTCACACGCGGGCGGGCGCCGCGACCTGGTGGTGCCGCTGACCCGGGCGGCGATCGCCGCCGGCGCCGACGCGGTCATCGTCGACGTACACCCCGATCCGAGTACGGCCTTGTGCGACGGGCCGCAGGCGTTGATCGGCGACGACCTCAAGCTGCTGGCCGAGGCGGTGCGGGAGCTGCCGCCGCTGCTCGGCCGCCGCCTGACCTCCTGAGCTGCCCCCGTCGCTCGGCCGCACGCCTGACCTCCTGAGCTGCCCCCGTCGCTCGGCCGCACGTTCACGTCATAAGCCCCGGCCGCCCATCCCCCAGGTCACCGGTCCCCCAGGTCACCGGTCCCCCCGGCCACCGCGCCCTAGCTCCGTTTCCCGCCCGCCCTCGTGCGCGTTATGTCAACTGCCGCGGTGTAGGGCCTATTGGAGATCGACAAAGCCCCACACGGCGGCAGTAGTTGGCAAAGAGCTGGGCTGGGCTGGGCTGGGCTGGGCTGGGCTGGGCTGGGCTGGGCTGGGCTGGGCTGGGCTGGGCTGGGCTGGACTGGTCGCGCACGAAGAGTCAGGGGTCGTGGCGACTGTGGTCAGGCGGTCTCCAGCAAGCGGCTGACCACATCGGCCGCGCGGTCGCAGCCGGCGTCGTCCACGTCGAGGTGGGTGACCAGCCGCACCCGCCGCGCGCCGACCACGGAGATCCGCACTCCCTCGGCGGCGGCCTTCCGCGCCAGCGTCACCGCGTCGAGCGACGACGACGAGAGGTCGAGCGGCACGATGTTGGTCTCCACCACGGCCGGGTCGACGACGGGGGCCACAGCAGCGATCCGCACCGCCAGCTGGTGCGCCCGCGCGTGGTCCTCGGCGAGCCGATCTCGATGGTGCCGCAGCGCATAGAGCCCCGCTGCCGCGATGACCCCGGCCTGCCGCATCCCGCCACCGAGCCGCCGGCGGACCACCCGGGCCTCCGCCAGCAGCGCCTCGTCGGCCGCCACGACCAGCGAACCGACCGGCGCGCCCAACCCCTTCGACAGGCAGACAGACATCGTGTCGAACAGCCCGCCGTAGACGTCGAGGCCGACTCCGGTGGCGGCGTGGGCGTTCCAGATCCGCGCGCCGTCGCAGTGCAGCCGCGCGCCGTTCGCCTCGGTGACCTCGCGCAGCGATTGCAGCCGCTCCAGCGGGTAGACGGCCCCGCCGCCCCGGTTGTGCGTCTGCTCCACCGCGACCGCGTTGGTCACCACGGTCCCGAAGCCGGCCGGCCGGATCTGCGCGCGCACGGCCTCGACGTCGAGCAGCCCGCGCGGCGAGACGATCGTGCGGGTCTGGATGCCGGCGTGCTGCGCTGCTCCCCCACCCTCGTAGGTCACCAGGTGCGCGTCGGCGTCGAGCAGCAGTTCGCCGGCCGGCGGCACCAGCAGCCGCACGCAGATCTGGTTGCCCATGGTCCCGGACGGCACGTAGAGCGCGCCGGTCAGGCCGAACAGCCCCGCAACCTCGTCCTCCAGCGCGCGGACGGTCGGGTCCTCGCCGTACACGTCGTCACCGACCTCGGCCTCCGCCATCGCCCGGCGCATGCCCGCGGTCGGCCGCGTGAGCGTGTCGCTGCGCAGGTCGACCACGCCGTCGACCGGACGCTCGACCGTGACTTCGCCGTACGCCGACACCCCTCGCCACCTCCCGCAACGCATCCGTACCGCGACCTAAAGTAATTCCCGTGGTCGCCCAGCTCGTCGACGCGCCAGTTGCTCTGGTCTCGGTCGACGACTACGTGGCGGCGGTGCGGGTGCACTCCGACCGGCTGCACGACCTGGTACGCCGATCCGGGTGCAGCGCCGAGGTCGCCCCCGAGGTCGTCGAGTCGACCGCCCTGGAGCTGCTCGGCGCGCTGGTCGGCGCGCCCGAGACCGTGGAGGACCTGGTCGGCTGGTGGTTCGCGCACGCCCTGGACGCCGCCCGCCGCGTCGCCGCCGGCGACCCCGACGCCGCGCCGCGCAACGGGCTGCACGGCTACAGCCTGCTGGCGGGCACCGAGGGCGAGACGAGGGTGCGGGAGGCGCTCGCCGGGCTGCCGGAGCGGGAGCGTACGGCGATCATGCTGCGCGACGCCTACGACCTACCGCTCGCGTCCGTGGCCGTCGCCCTGCGCCGGCCGCCCGACGTGACCGCGGCGCTGCTCGCGGCCGCGCGGCTGCACCTGTTCGGCACCTACCACGGCCGGCGGGCACCCTCGCTCGACGGGCACCCGGCGCGGCCGTCCATGGACTCGGCGTCGCTCGGGCTGCTCTGCGACGGGACGACGACCGGTCAGCAGGCGACCGCGATGCGCCGGCACGTGCACACCTGCGCCCAGTGCGAGGACGTCAGCGAGTCGATGTCGCAGGCGCGCCGGCTCGCGGCCGGGCTGCCGGTCATCGCGATGCCCGAGGACGAGCGCGACGAGATGCTCGAACGGGTCACCGACCGGGCGCAGTCGCTGCTGCCGTCGCTGGAAGAGGTGCTGCTGGCCGCCGACGCCGAGGCCGACGAGCCGCCGCTGGTGCCGATCGGCATCATCCTGCTGGCGCTGTTCCTGGCCGGGGCCCTGGGTGTCGCCGTCGGAGTAGCCGGCCACGCCTGAGCCACCCGGACTACGAGCGGCCCTCGCGGAGCATCTCGGCCACCAAGAACGCCATCTCCAGCGACTGGCTCGTGTTCAGCCTCGGGTCGCACGCGGTCTCGTATCGGCCAGCCAGGTCGGCGTGCTTGATGTCCTCCGCGCCGCCCAGGCACTCGGTGACGTCCTCGCCGGTGAGCTCGACGTGCAGCCCGCCCGGGTGCGTGCCCAGCGCGTGGTGCACCGCGAAGAAGCCCTGGACCTCGTCGAGCACGTCGTCGAAGTGCCTTGTCTTGTAGCCGCTGGGCGACTCGACCGTGTTGCCATGCATCGGGTCGCATACCCATACGACCGGGCAGCCCGTCGCGGTGACCTTCTCGACGATCGGCGGCAGCAGGTCGCGCACGCGGTCGGCCCCCATCCGGGTGATCGCGCACAGCCGCCCGGGCTCACGATGCGGGTCCAGCCGCTCGACGAGAGCGGCCGCGTCCTCCGGCCTGACCGACGGACCGAGCTTGACCCCGATCGGGTTGGCGATCCGTGTCGCGAACTCCACGTGCGCCCCGTCGAGCGCCCGGGTCCGCTCACCGATCCACACCATGTGCGCCGACAGGTCGTAGGCCGTACCCCGGTCCTCGTGCCAGCGCGTCAGGGCACTTTCGTACTCCAGCAGCAGCGCCTCGTGGCTCGCGAACAGCTCGACCCCACGAGCGGTGTCGAGCGCGTCGAGGTCGATCCCGCACGCCTGCATGAACGCCAGCGCCCGGTCGATCTCCCGCGCCACCACCTCGTAGCGCTGACCGGCCGGCGAGCGGCGTACGAAGTCCTGGTTCCAGGCGTGCACCCGGCGCAGGTCCGCGAACCCGCCGTGCGCGTAGGCCCGCACGAGGTTCAGCGTCGACAGCGCGTGGTGGTAGGCGCGCAGCATCCGCCCCGGGTCGGGCGTGCGGGCGTCGGCGGTGGGCGCGATGTCGTTGACGGCGTCACCGCGGTACGACGGCAGCCCGGTCAGCTTCTCGACGTCGGCCGACCGCGGCTTGGCGAACTGCCCGGCGAAGCGCCCGACCTTCACCACCGGGACGCTCGCCGCGTAGGTCAGCACGATCGCCATCTGCAGCAGGGTCTTGACCTTGTCGCGGACGTGCTCGGCGCTCGCAGCGGCGAACGTCTCCGCACAGTCGCCGCCCTGCAGCAGAAAAGCCTTGCCCTGGGCGACGTCGGCGAGTGATGCGCGCAACCGGTCGCACTCGTCGGCCACGACGAGTCCGGGCAGCGCGGACAGCTCGGCGTGGACGCGCGCGACCGCGGCGGCGTCCGGCCACGCCGGCTGCTGCGCGGCCGGCAGCGCCCGCCAGCTGTCGAGGGTGGTCACGCCCTCCAGGGTACGGATGCCGCTCGGTTGCCTGGCGCATTTCCCCACCTGGCGGCCCACGTCCACCCAGCCGATGGTCCGCCCAATCCGACCGATGGTCCGCCCGGCCGCTCGATGGTCCGCCCAGCCGCCCCATTGCTCCCCCACCGACTTTCCGTCTACTGCCGCGGTGTGGGGCCTAAACGATCTCTGAGAGGCCCTACACCGCGGCAGTAGTGGCGGAAGGCGCGTCATAAGGCGCGTCGGGAACCCGCGATCACGCCGTCCTGCGCAGCCGATCCGCCCGCGCTATCGCCCGCCTGATCCGGTCCGCTGTCGCCTCGGGCCGGCGTACCGCGTCGTCCCAGCCCCACCGCACGACGATGAAGCCCAGTTCCTCCAGCCGTTCCTGCCGTCGTTTCTCGGCGAGCAGGGCGTCCGGCGCTCTGCCGTCGTACTTCCTCGCGCCGTCCGCCTCGCCCACCACGCCGTCCCACAGGAAGTCGACCCGAAAGCCGCGGATCCACTGCTGCAGCCGAGGCGGCGGCAGCCTCTGCTCATGGATGAACAGCCGCGAGACCGACTCCAGGGCAGACTCCGCCCGACCGTCGGCCAGATCCACGACCTCCCGGGCGGCCGCGATGCCGGGCCACTTCGTGCAGTCGCGCACCACCGCCTGGAGTTGGGGCTGCGTCACGAGGCGGTGATGCAGCGCGGAGTCCGCGGCCACGAGCCCGTCGCGTAGATCGCCCCGGCACAGGTCGACGACGGCTCGCGCGACGGTGACGACCGGCAAGCCGCGGATCGACGTGACGTGGTGCTCCGGCAAGGCGGCGGGGCGTACGACGAGGTCGTAGCCGTCGTGGTGGTCGCTGCCTCGCAACAGCTCCACGGGGCCGGGCTCACCGATCAGAGCCACGCCGTGAAGGGCGGCCGCGGTGCGCTTCGCGATGACCGCGCCGGGCATGACCAGGCAGGCCGCCGCAGCGCGCAGATGCAACGGAATCGGGCCGTCGCCGGAAAGCGCGGCGTGCGCGTAGACGCCTCGGCGAACCGTCAGCCAGCGGCCGACCTCCAGGCGGTGACGGATCTGGTCGACCGTGTAGCCGCACCGCAAGGCGTCGGCGCGCGAGAAGACGCCGGCCTGCCGGGCAGCCAGAGCATGCAGATCACGCGACACCTCGCCTACGGTGCCGCTCGCGAGCGGCTTCGGCGTACGCCGTCCACAACGGCCCACTCGTCCACAACCAGACCAGTGCCAGTTGCGGTCGCTTTCCTTCAACTACTGCCGCGATGTAGGGCCTTGATGATCTCCATTAGGCCCTACACCGCGGCAGATGACATAACGCGAAAGTGGGCGGGATGGCTAACGAGGGCGGGACGGCGGAAGCGGGCGGGACGGCGAACGAGGGCGGGACGGCGAACGAGGGCTGATCACGAGCGGGCTGCGGCCAAGGGCTGACCGGGAACGGCGGCGGGTGCCGACGCGGTCAGCCGAAAAAGACCTCGGCTTCGGCGTACAGAGACGGGTCGACCAGCTTCAGCTCGTCGAGCGCCTCCGCCAACGGCACCCGCACGATGTCCGTGCCGCGCAAGGCGACCATCTTCCCGAAGTCACCCGCGTCCACGGCGTCGATCGCGTGCAGCCCGAAGCGGGTGGCGAGCCAGCGGTCGAAGGCGGTCGGGGTGCCGCCGCGCTGGATGTGCCCGAGCACCGTCGCGCGCGCCTCGCGGCCGAGCCGGTCGCCGATCTCCTGCTCGAGCACCTGGCCGATGCCGGACAGCCGCACATGGCCGAACGCGTCCTTCTCCCCCGCGCGCACCGACATCGTGCCCTCGAGTGGCGTGGCGCCCTCCGCGACGACGACGATCGGGGCGTAGCGCGTCTGGAAGCGGCGCTCGATGAACTGGCACACCTTCTCGATGTCGAACGGGATCTCCGGGATCAGGATCACGTTGGCGCCGCCGGCCATGCCGGAGTGCAGCGCGATCCAGCCGGCGTGGCGGCCCATGACCTCGACGATCAGCACGCGGTGGTGCGACTCGGCGGTCGTGTGCAGCCGGTCGATCGCCTCGGTCGCGATGTTGACGGCGGTGTCGAAGCCGAACGTGTAGTCGGTGGCGGAGAGGTCGTTGTCGATCGTCTTGGGTACGCCGACGACCTGCACGCCGAGCTCGTCGTGCAACCGGCGGGCGACGCCGAGCGTGTCCTCGCCGCCGATCGCCACGAGGGCGTCGATGCCCTGGTCCTTGAGCGTGCGGACGATCGCCTCGGGCCCTCCGTCGACCTTGTAGGGGTTGGTCCGCGACGAGCCGAGGATCGTGCCGCCTCGCGGCAGGATGCCGCGGACCTCGGCGACGGTCAGCGGGCACGTGTCGCCCTCGATCGGGCCGCGCCAGCCGTCGCGGAACCCCACGAACTCGTGTCCGTAGACCTGCACGCCCTTCCGCACGACCCCGCGGATGACCGCATTGAGGCCGGGGCAGTCGCCGCCACCGGTGAGTACGCCGATACGCATGGCCGGGACACTACCCAGGTGTCTGTGCTTGCGATCGACGCCGGAACGACGGGGGTGACCGCGCTCGTCGTCACCGAGGACGGGCGGGTGGCGGCGCGCGGCTACGAGGAGTTCGCCCAGCACTTTCCCAAGCCCGGCTGGGTGGAGCACGAGCCCGAGGAGATCTGGCAGGCGACGCTGTCGGCCTGCCGGCAGGCGCTGGCGGCCGCGGGCCCTACGCCGGTGGCGATCGGCATCACCAACCAGCGGGAGACCGCCGTCGTGTGGGACCGCGCGTCCCTCGCGGCGCCGCGGCGCGCGATCGTGTGGCAGGACCGGCGTACGACGGACCTCTGCGCCCGCCTGCGCGACGCGGGCCACGAGCCGCGCGTGTCGGAGCTGACCGGGCTGCGGCTCGACCCGTACTTCACGGCCACGAAGCTGGCCTGGTTGCGGGACAACGGAATCGTGGACGGCGGCGGACCGCGCGGCCAGGACTGGCCCGACGGCATCGTCGCGGGGACGGTCGACTCCTACCTGGTGGCACGGCTGACCGGCGGCCGGGTGCACGCGACCGATCCGTCGAACGCGTCGCGGACGTTGCTCTACGACATTTCTTCAGGTAGTTGGTCCGAGGAGCTGTGCGAGCTTTTCGGCGTACCGCAAGGGATTTTGCCGGAGGTGCGGCCGTCGAGCGGTGATTTCGGACGCACCGATCCGGCGGCATTCCTCGGGCTCGACCTGCCGATCGGCGGGATCGCGGGCGACCAGCAGGCGGCGCTGTTCGGGCAGGCGTGCTTCGACGTCGGGTCGTCGAAATGCACGTACGGCACCGGATCTTTCGTGCTCATCAACACCGGTCGCGAGATGGTGCGGTCGCCGGACCTGCTGACGACGGTGGCGTGGGACCTGGGCGACGGGCTGGTCTACGCGCTGGAGGGCGCGATCTTCGTGACCGGCGCGGCGGTGCAGTGGTTGCGCGACGGGCTCGGCCTGATCGGTTCGGCGGCGGAGACCGAGGCGCTGGCCGCCACGGTGCCGTCGAGCGAGGGCGTGGTGTTCGTGCCGGCGCTGACCGGGCTCGGTGCGCCGCACTGGGACCCGGACGCGCGCGGGGCCATCCTCGGCGTGACCCGCGGGACGACGCGGGCGCACCTGGTGCGGGCGACGCTGGAGGCGATCGCATTCGAGGTACGCGACGTCGTCGAGGTCATGACCTCGTCCGCCGGCTGCTCGGTGCCCGTGCTCTCGGTCGACGGGGGCGCCTCGGTCAACAACCTGCTCTGCCAGCTGCAGGCGTCCCAGCTGGGCGTGCCGGTGCAGCGACCGCAGGTGGCCGAGACGACCGCTCTGGGTGCTGCTTTTCTGGCCGGGCTCGCCTGCGGCGTCTGGTCGTCGGTGGACGAGCTGCGCGACACCTGGCGGCTGGACCGCCGCTTCGAGCCCGGGCCTCGGGATGACGCGGGCTACCGGCGCTGGCAAGCGGCGGTCGAGCGTTCCAGGGCCTGGGCCAGCTTGTAGGAGGTCCGCGGGTTGGTCGCCGCGGCCAGCACCAGCCCGACAGCGATCGCGACGTCGGCGCCGAGGAAGAGCCGCAGCGCGGGGCGCCGGGCCGGCCGGCGCGCGTAGACCACGGCGACGAGAGTCCAGCCGGCCATCGCGACCAGCGCCCCCCAGCCCACGCCCGGCCGTGCGTAGTGGTCGCTCGCGTGGAAGATCGAGAACGCCGCGTAGCCGAGCGCCGCCACCCGGAAGACGGAGACGGCGGGCCACAGCGGGAGGTTCACGGGGAGCAACGCTACGGGCCCGACGGCCCGAGCGCGGGTGGTTCAGCTGGCCTTGCGGCGGGGCTGGGGGGTGTCGGCCACCAGCGCCTCGCGCGCCGCCGACCGGGCCTCCTCGATCTCCTGCTTGGCCGTGGCGGCGTAGGTGTCGACGTACTCGTGCCCCGACAGCTGCATCAGCTCGTACATGATCTCGTCGGTCACCGACCGCAGCACGAACCGGTCGTGCGCGAGCCCGGCGTAGCGGGAGAAGTCGAGCGGCTTCCCGATCTTCACGCCGACCCGCTTGATCTTGGGGATCAGCGTGCCGGCGGGCTGGATGTCGAAGGTGTTGATCATCGCGACCGGGATCACCGGCGCCCCGCTCTGCAGCGCGAGCCGGGCGACGCCGGTCTTGCCGCGGTAGAGCCGCCCGTCGGGCGAGCGGGTGCCCTCGGGGTAGATGCCGCAGAGCTTGCCCTCGGCGAGCAGCTTCAGCTGGGTCTTGAGCGCGCCCTCGGCAGCCGACCCGCTGGACCGGTCGATCGGCACCTGCCCGACGGCGGTGAAGAACGCCGCCTGCAGGCGACCCTTGAGCCCGCGACCGGTGAAGTACTCCGACTTGGCGACGAACGTGATCTTGCGCGGCACGACGAGCGGCAGGAAGAACGAGTCGAGGAACGACTGGTGCGTGGGGGCAAGGATCGCGGGCCCGTTGCGCGGGACGTTGTCGAGTCCCTCGACCCAGGGCCGGAACAGCACGCGCAGGATGGGCGAAAGGACGGCCTTGACGATCCAGTAGCCCACGGTGGCTCCTTCTCTGCGGTGCTGCCCACCCTAGAGAGCGCTACCCCGGCGAGCAACGCCGCCGCACCTCGCGTCGGCGGGTCGGCGGGTCGGCCGGGCACCGCCGGCGGGAACGGCTCCCCCGCCGTACGCCGAACGGCGTATCCGTCCGAGGTGTGCCCGGCGACCCGCTCGCGTCGGCCTGCGAGCCGTGCGACGATGGGGCCGTGGAGTCGTCCGGGCCCGGTAACCGTCCGGACTGTCACGGGCAGTCCGGCTCGGAGCACGACGCCGCCGGGGTGCCGTCGCGCGAAGGGCGCCACGACGAGCTACCCGGCCGCGACGGCCGCCGCGACAACGGGCTGAGCGCGGAGCACTACGTCGTGCTCGCCGACCTCGACCCGCGCGTGGCCGACGCACTGCTGGGTGATCTGGCGGAGGCGGGCATCGCGGCCTACGTCGTACCGACCCCGGGCAAGCGCGGCGGCTACCTCGAGACGCACCTGCCGACCCGGCACACCGACCGGGTCTTCGTCGACGCGCGGGCCGAGCGCGGGGCGCACACGCTGCTCGACTCGGCGACCGCCACGACCGATCTCGACGAGGACGCCGCCTGGCGCGAGATCGTCGAGTCCTTCGCGGCGCCGTCGGCCGAGCCGGTGCCGCCGTGGCCGGTGTCCGAGGACCTCGACGGGCCGCCGTTGGCGCCGCCGCGCGTCGTGCACCGGGTGGCGACCGACTTCGTCGCCGCGCCGATCAACCTCGACGAGGAAGAGCACTTCGTGCCGCCCGCGCCGCCGCCGGTGCCGAGGCTGCGCAGCGTCACCGTGCTCGCGCTGCTCGCGATCGCCGGTGGGGTGGCGCTGCTCGCGCTGCCGTCGGTGCTCGACTACGCGGCCGACACTGCCGTGCAGGTGCTGGCGGTCTGCCTGATGCTCGGCGGGTTCGGGAGCCTGGTCTACCGGATGCAGGACGGGTCCGACGACGAGGACGACCCGGACGACGGCGCGGTCGTCTGAGCGGTTGCCGGCCTCGGCTTTCTAGCCGCTCGGCGGCAACCGCGTCGGCCCGGGCGCGTCGCAGACGATGAGCGGCGCGTCGTACGGCGAGTCGACCGGTCCCGTCGCGACCGCGGCTCGCTGACCGCCGACCTCCACCAGCGCCACTGCTGCATTGCCTTGCACGGTCACGTCGATGACGTGCGTGCGCAGCGGCGCGAGCAGGACTACGCCGGACCGCGCGTCTACCCCGGTCACGTAGAGCAGCCCCGCCTCGCGGGCGAGCTTGGCCGCGCGCGACCGCCAGCGCAGGTAGCGCGGCCCGCCCGTCACGCAGACGACATCGAAGTCCTGGGCGGCGACCCGGCGCAGCGACGCAGCATCAGTGGTGGCGACTCGCATGGAGAGATGACCTTATCTATGGGACGGCGCTCGGCACCTGTCGCTACCGCCGTGGAGGGGCACGCAGGTCGGCGGCTGCGACAGCCCCGGTTCATTCAGACTGGCGGGCCAGGTCGGCGGCGCCGATGAGGCCGGCGTCCACGCCCAACGACGCCGGCACGATGTCGGGTATCGGCCGGTAGCCGCGACCGATCAGCACGTCGGCGAAGCGGCGCCGGGCCGGCTCGAGCAGGAGGTCACCCGCTGCGCCGACCCCCCCGCCGATGACGAAGCGCCCGGGGTCGAGGACAGCTGACACGTCGGCCAGGCCTTGGCCGAGCCAGGTGCCGACCGCGACGAACGCGGCGATCGCCTCGCGATGGCCGGACTGAGCTGCGAGGGTCACGGCCGGCCCTTCGGTCCACGGGCCCCCGCGGGCTGCCGCCTCCCGGACCAGCGCGCGGCCGCTGCAGTACTGCTCCCAGCAGCCGCGGTTGCCGCATCCGCACGGCAGCCCGTCGGGCACCACTCGCAGGTGCCCCGGCTCCCCCGCCATGCCGAACGCGCCGCGGTAGAGATGGCCGTCGAGGACCAGCCCCGCGCCGATGCCGGTGCCGACGGTCAGGGCAACGAGCGACGAGACGCCGACGCCGGCGCCGAACCGGTACTCCGCCCATGCCATCGCGTTGGCGTCGTTCTCCACGACGACCGGCAGGCCGATCAGCGAGGAGAGCGAGTCGCGCAGCGGTTCTTGTCGCCAGGCCAGGTTGGGCGCGAACAGCACGGTCGACCGGTCGGCGTCGATGAAGCCCGCCGCACCCACTCCGACGGCAGAGACGTCAGACTCGGCGCGCAGGTCGGCCACCACCGACGCGACAACCGCGGCGACGGCGGCCGGATCGGTGCTCGGCGTCGGCCGCCGCTCGCGGCGCAGGATCTCGCCGGTTTCGGACACGAGGCCCGCGGCCACCTTGGTGCCGCCGATGTCGACCCCGATCGCGAGGCTCATGCTGCCGCGCCGGCGCGGAGGCTCGCGAAGCCGAGCCAGGACAGACCCATGGCAGGCTCAGTCGACGTTGATGTGCTCGACCGGACCGCCGTGCCGCGAGGCCCAGTGGTGCTCGTGCGTCTGCACGGCCGACCGCAGGGCCGCGGTCAGCGAGCCGACCGCGTCCAGCAGGTGCTCGACCGTCTCGGGCCGCGTGCCACGGACCAGCGCGATCAGCCGGCACACCGGGCAGAGCTGACACTCGGCGGACCCGGTCGCGATCGCCTCGTCGAGCGAGACATCGCCGAGGGCCTCACGTGCCCACTGGCCGAACGACTGCCCGAGCGCGTCAACCAGCCGGGCCGCCTCCTCGGCGACCGACCCGTGCTCGTGGGCGGAGCTGGTCACGACCGCATCCAGACCGCCGGGTCGGGCTCGAACCGCACGCGCAGCACTCCCTCACGGAAGGCCGCCCCGGCCACGACGCAACGCCGCAGGGCCGAAGGCAGGGACAGCACCCGCCGGTGGGAGCCGACCGTGACGACCAGGTCGTCACCCCGGCGGGCCAGGTCGACGTCGGACTTCGAGGCGAGCGGCAGCGCCACCTGCAGCAGGAAGTCGGAGCCGGACCGCTCCACCCGCACGGGGTCTTCCCCCGCCGGCAGGACGAGCGGGTCGACATCGGTGTAGACGGCAGCGCCGAGGGCGGCGAGCTCCGGCAGTCCCACCGGTTCGCCGGCCCGATACGCCGATCGCCACACCGGCAGCGGCGCGAACGACTCCTCCACCTCGGCCAGCTGAGCCGATTGCGCGGCCGCCCAGCCGGTGCGCCAGGCGTCCCCACCGTCCCCGGGGATCACGCGGTTCGCGACCACGCCGTCGACCCGGTAGCCGTAGAGCGACAGCGTCGTCAGTGTCCGCCGGGCTTCGGCGACCACGACCGACTCGGGCGTGAGCACCAGCCGCACCGACGCCGCCGGCGAGGTGAGCACGCCACGCACCTCGTCGAGCTGGCCGTGCAGCCGCTCGACCGCGTCGAACACCCGGTCGTGCGGCATCGGGACACCGGCCACGCGGTTCAGCACCGGCCGCAGCGAGCGCACGACCCGCCGCTCGACCGGGAAGATCCGGTCCATGTACCAGCGCAGCGCCTCGGGCAGCGCCAGCAGCCGCAGCGTCTCGGCTGTGGGCGCGCAGTCGACGGCGACGAGGTCCCAGCGACCCGACGCGACCTGGGCCCGGACCTCCAGCAGGGCAAGGAGCTCCTCGGCCCCGGGCAGGACGGTCAGCTCCTCGGCCTCCATCCGGTCGACGCCGGCCGCGTCGAGCACGGACAGCAGCCACGACTGCACCTCGCGCCAGCTGGCCTCGAACCGCTGCTGCGCGTCGACCTGCTGCCCGTAGAGCCCGGTGTCGACCTCGGTCGGCTCCGCGCCGAGCGCCACGCCGAAGGCATCGGCCAGCGAGTGCGCCGGGTCGGTCGACAGCACGAGCGTCTTGCAGCCCCGCCCGGCCGCGAGAGTCGCGGTCGCGGCGGCCGTCGTCGTCTTGCCGACGCCGCCCTTGCCGGTGAAGAGGATGACCCGCACGTCAGCGGCCGGCCACGCGGAAACCCAAGCCCACTAGCGCTCCACCCGCTTCTTGAGCTCTTTCAGCGCGGTGTCGATGATCACTTTCTCGGCCTTGCGGCGGAACATGCCGAGCATCGGCATGTTGAGCTCGACCGCGAGCTGGTAGGTCACCTGGGTCGAGCCCTCCCCCTCGTCGGCGAGCGTGTAGCTGCCGTGCTGCGACTTCAGCGCCTTGCCCTCGACCATCACCCAGGAGACCTGGTCGTTGCCGGACCAGTCGTAGTCGAGGGTGTAGGTGTCCTTGAGCACGCCCGCGTCGATGGTGAACCGCACCTGCTTCGCCCGCCCGTCGGGGCCGGCCGGGTCGAGGATCTCGACCTTCTTCATGAAGTGCGACCACTCGGGATAGCTGGGGAAATCGGCGATCACGTCCATGATCGCCGCCTTGTCGGCGCGCATGACGATGCTCGACGACGCCTGCTCGGCCATGCGCGGCAGGTTACCCCGCGGGCGCGATCCGACCCAGGGCCGTCAGCCCGCCGCACGAATCAGGCGATATCGCCCAGGTCACCACTCGAGCACGAACGGCGTGCCGCTCCCGCGGAAGTGGCCCACGTTGGTGCACTCGGTGCGCCCGATCCGGGTACGCCGGGACAGCGGGTTGTGCACGTGGCCGAAGACCACCTGGCGGGGCTGGTGCTCGCGGATGTAGTCGACCAGCGCGTGGCTGCCCCGCTCGAGGCGCCGGGCCTGCACGTCGTAGAGCAGCTCGGGGATGGCCGGCGGGATGTGCGCGCAGAGCACGTCGACCGGGCCGAGGGCGGCGACCTTGGCGGCGTAGTCCTCGTCGGAGATCTCGTACGGCGTGCGCATGGGCGTCTGCAGCCCGCCGCCGACGAAGCCGAACCGCAGCCCGCCGATCTCGGCCGTCTGCCCGTCGAGCAGCGTGTGGCCGTCGCGCAGGTAGTCCGGCCACATGTGCGGGACGTCGACGTTGCCGAACGTCAGGTACGCCGGGGTGGGCATGGCCGCGAAGAGGGTGGCGTACTGGCGGCGTACGGCGTCCTCGATGACCGCGCGGCGGTCGCCGACGCCCTCCCAGAGGCTGCGGGAGAACTCACGTGCCTCGTCGAAGCGGCGGGCGCTGCGCAGCTCGATGAGCTTGGTGGCGTTGGCCGCGCCGAACAGGTCGGCGAAGATGCCGCCGGCGTGGTCGTCGTAGTCGATGAAGAGGACCAGGTCGCCGAGGCAGATCAGCGCGTCGGCACCGTCGCCCGCCCGGGCCAGCGCGTCGGCGTGGCCGTGGACGTCGGAGACGACGTGCACCCGCATGTAGCCGACTCTAGTGACGCGCCGGGTCAGAGCAGGGAGCCGAGCACCACGAAGACCAGGAACACGACCAGTGCGATCGCGGTCGAGCCGCCCGCCATGATGGCGATCTTCATGCCGCTGGACAGCGAGCGCGGGTCGCCCACCACCGGCAGGGTCACCGCGGTGTCGCTCGGCAGGAACGGCGCCCCGCAGGTCGGGCAGGCCATCAGGTCGAGCGAGACGAGGGCGTGGCAGCCGCGGCACGGCCAGCCGGCGGGACGTTCGGCGACGCTGACCGGGGAGAGGTGCGTCGACTCCTCGTAGGCCGGAAGAGCCTCACGCGGTTCGGGTATCGGCTCGGGGGCCGGCTGCAGCGACTCGAGCGGCGCGGTGAAGGGGTCGGGCGCGGCGTCCTCCGACAGCCGGCCGTAGCACAGCGAGCACCACGCGGCTGCCGGAGGCACGGCCGCGCCGCAGTGCGGGCACCGGTCAGGTGTCACGGGCTGGTTGTCGGCAGCAAGGACCGGCCCCTGAAGCCGCCCTCGGATCCCCGCGGTCTCCGGCGGCTACCGTTGGGGAAAACAGCGCTGAGACCGACAGCACAGGAGCACCCGTGCGCGAGTACACGACGCCGGCCGCGGTGACCATCCCGCCGGAGGGCAACCTCACCGACGCGGTGTTCCGCAACGCGGCCGAGCACGCGGGCGAGATCGCGTTCAGCCGCAAGGTCGACGGCCAGTGGCGCGACGTCACGTGCGCCGAGTTCGCCCAGCAGGTCACCACCCTCGCCAAGGCACTCGCGGCCAGCGGCGTCGAGCCGGGTGACCGGGTCGCGCTGATGAGCGCCACCCGCTACGAGTGGACGCTGATCGACTACGCGATCTGGACCGCCGGCGCGGTGACCGTCCCGGTCTACGAGACGTCGTCGGCCGAGCAGGTCGAGTGGATCCTGTCCGACTCCGGCGCGGTCGCGGCGTTCCTCGAGACCGATGGCCACGTCCGCGATTTCGAGTCGGTTCGCGGGCGGGTCCCCGGCGTGCGCCACCTCTGGCGGGTCGCCGACGCGGAGTCGCTGGACCCCGGTGCCACCAGCGACGCCGAGATCGCGCGGCGCCGCAAGGGGCTGACCGGCGAGAGCCTCGCCACCGTCATCTACACGAGCGGCACCACCGGGCAGCCCAAGGGCTGCGAGCTCACGCACGGCAACTTCCTCTTCGACGCGGTCACGACGACCAACGGGCTCGACGACCTGTTCGGCCCGGGCAACTCCACGCTGCTGTTCCTGCCGCTGGCGCACGTGTTCGCGCGCATCATCGAGGTCGGCTGCGTGCAGAACCGGGTGCGGATGGGCCACACCAGCGACATCAAGGGGCTGCTCGACGACTTCGCGGCCTTCAGGCCGACGTTCATCCTGTCGGTGCCGCGGGTGTTCGAGAAGGTCTACAACCAGGCCAAGCAGAAGGCGCACGCCGACGGCAAGGGCGCGATCTTCGACATGGCCGAGCGCACCGCGATCGCCTACAGCGAGGCCGACGGCAAGCCGGGGCTGCTCACCGCCGCCAAGCACGCGGTCTTCGACAAGCTGGTCTACGCCAAGCTCCGCGCCGCGCTCGGCGGCCAGGTCAAGGGCGCGGTCTCCGGCGGCGCGCCGCTCGGCGCGCGGCTCGGTCACTTCTTCCGCGGCATCGGCGTGACGGTCTACGAGGGCTACGGGCTGACCGAGACGACCGCCGGGGCGACGTTGAACATGCCCGACGCGATCAAGGTCGGCACCGTCGGCCGGCCGATTCCCGGCGTGTCGGTGCGGATCGCCGAGGACGGCGAGATCCTGCTGCGGGGCGACAACATCTTCCGCGGCTACTGGCGCAACGACACCGCCACCAAGGAGGCTCTCGACCCGGACGGGTGGCTGCACACCGGTGACATCGGCGAGCTCGACGCCGACGGTTTCGTCACGATCACCGGCCGCAAGAAGGAGCTCATCGTCACCGCCGGCGGCAAGAACGTCGCGCCGGCCGTGCTCGAGGACCGGCTGCGCGCGCACCGGCTGATCAGCCAGGCGGTCGTCGTCGGCGACCAGCGGCCCTACATCGGCGCCCTGATCACCATCGACCCGGAGGCCGACACCACCGGGGCCGACGTCCAGGCGGAGGTCACCGACGCCATCAAGGACGCCAACAAAGCGGTGTCCAAGGCCGAGGCCATCAAGGCGTTCCGCATCCTCGACCACGACTTCACGATCGAGGCCGACGAGCTGACCCCGAGCCTGAAGCTCAAGCGACACGTGATCATGAAGAAGTACGCCGACGAGATCGAGGCGCTGTACGCCGGACGCGCCACCTCCGTCTGATTTCAGACAATCGCCCCACGAGGCACTTACTCGGGCTGCCCGTTATGGGAGTGAAAGTCCATCCTCCGTTCGGCTGAGCCGCTTCTGGACTGTCGGACGCTGCCCTGAGACGGGTCCGGGTGAGATCGTTGAAAACGCCGCGGCAGCGCCGCGGA
>DASSKL010000018.1 GCA_035690485.1 Mycobacteriales bacterium
GCCGGCGGGGCGTTGACCGCGCCCAGCGCGCCGGAACGGGCAATCGCCTTCTCGTCGGTGCCGAGGTAGGACGCGATGACCGCCGGGTGGCTGAGCACCTCGTCCGGCGGGCCCTCGGCGATGACGCTGCCGAGCTCGAGCGCGACGAGCCGGTCGCACAGCCCGCTGACCAGCGGCATGTCGTGCTCGATGATGACGATCGAGCAGCCGGTGCGCGCGGCGATCTCGCGCAGCAGCGGGCCGAGCGCCTCGGTCTCCTTCTGCGCGACACCGCCCGACGGTTCGTCGAGCAGCAGCACCTTCGGGTCTTGGGCCAGGATGCAGGCGAGGTCGACGATGCGCCGGGTGCCGGTCGACAGCTCGCCGGTCAGCTTCTGCCGGTAGGCCTCGAGGTGCATGAGCTCGACGAGCTCCTCGACGTCGGCCATCACCTGCAGCTCCGACTCGAAAGAGGCCGGCAGCTGAAGCGCCGCGGCGAACATGTCGCGGGAGGCGACGTGCTGCTCGCGAGCGACCGCGATCGTCTCCTCCACGGTCAGCGTCGGGAACAGCATGGCGTCCTGGAACGACCGCCCCATCGCGCCGGTCGCACGCAGGTGCGGCGGCCAGTCGGTGACGTCGACGCCGCGCAGAATGATGCGCCCGCCATCGACGCGCAGGAAGCCCGAGATGCAGTCCATCAACGTCGTCTTGCCGGCGCCGTTGTGACCGATCAGCCCGACGATCTCACCCTGGTGCAGGTCGAAGTCGGCGCCGTCGACGGCGACGATGCCGCCGAAGCGCTTGACGACCGACTGGCAGGCGAGCACGACCTTGTCGGAGACGGGTGGCTCGACCAGCTCCGACCCGGGCTCGGAGACCACGGCGCGAAGGTTGCGCTGCGCGGGCGCCGGCGCCTCACCGGTGCCTACGGCCGCGCCGGCGATGAACACCGAGCGCAGGATGTCGGGGCGCTCGAGCAGCTCCGCCGCCGGACCCTCGAAGCGCACCTGGCCCTTCTCCATGAAGACCGCCCGCTCGGCCAGGTTGAGGGCGACGTTGACCGACTGCTCGACGATGACGATCGTCGTACCGCGCCGGTGCACCTCCTCGACGACCTCGAGCAGCTCGGCGACGACGGTCGGCGCGAGGCCGAGCGAGAGCTCGTCGATCATCAGCAGCTCGGGCCGGGTCATCAGCGCCGAGCCCAGTGCGAGCATCTGCTGCTCGCCCCCGGACAGGTTGCCGGCCATCTGGTCGCGCCGGTGGCCGAGCACCGGGAAGAGCGAGAGCACCTCCTCGCGGGCTTCCTCGACGTAGGCGGCGTTCTCCCGTACGAGCCACGCTGCCATCCGTAGGTTCTCGGCGACGCTCAACGTCGGGAAGATCGCCTTGCCGCCGGGCATCATGCCGATGCCGCGACGCGCGGTGACGTCGGCCGCCAGCTTGGTGATGTTCTCGCCCTTGAACTCCACCGTGCCGCGCTTGGGCCGCACCAGGCCGCAGATGCCCTTGAGCAACGTCGACTTGCCGGCGCCGTTGGTGCCGAGCAGCGCGACGACCTCGCCGGGCATGACCTCGAAGTCGACGTCGAAGAGGATCTGCACCGAGCCGTAGGCCATGTCGATGCCGGTGCAGCGCAGCAGCGGTTCTGCAGGCACGGTCACCGGTCCACCTCCACGCGCTCGTGGGTCGGTGTCGACACGGCGCCCGTCGCCATCTGGGTGAGCAGGTCGTCGGACTCGCCCTGCTCGGGCACCATGCCGGCGGCCCGGTCCGCGACCAGGCTCGGCACCAGGATGTCGCGGCGGCTGGCGACGAGCCGCAGCACCCGGTCGCGCAGGCCGTAGAAGAACTGCCCGATGCCGCCGGGGAAGGCGATCAGCACGTAGAGCGCAACGATGCCCGAGACCGCCTGCTCGAACTGCCCGAGCCAGCTCTGCGTCTCCAACCACTTGAACACCAGCACGCCGCTGAGCACGCCCGGCACCGAGCCGAGCCCGCCGATCACGGCGTAGACGAACACGGTGATGCTGTCGATCCCCGGGAACGCGCCGGGGTTCAGCGCGCCGAGGAGGAGTACGTCGAGGGCGCCGGCGACGCCGGCGATGATGCCGGCCAGCACGAAGCCGGACAGCTTGACCCGCGTGGTCGGGACGCCTGCCGACGCCGCTGCCCGTTCGTTGGCCGCGGTGCCGATCAGCACGCGGCCGGAGCGGGCCCGGCGCACCCCGTAGGTCGCGAGGATCGAGAGCGCCAAGAAGGCAAGGCAGACGAGGTAGAGGTTGTAGTAGTTGCCGAGATCGAAGCGCTGCAGCAGCAGCGGTCGCGGCACGCCGTTGGACGGGATGAACTGGGGGAACGTGTCGGTGTTGAGGAAGTACTGGTCCAGCGCGACCGCCATCGCCAGCGTGGTCACGGCCAGGAACTGACCCTTGATGCGCAGTGCCGGCAGGCCGACCAGCAGCGCGACCACCCCGCCGACCACCCCGGACACGAACATGACCAGGAAGAAGTCGGCGTTCCAGTGCGCGAACATGTTGCCCGCGATCATCGCGGCGACGCCGGCGATGCCGAACTGGCCCAGGCTGATGTGGCCGCCCCAGCCGCTGAGCACGACGAGCGAGACGCCGACCATGGCCCAGCAGAGGGCGAACGCCGCGAGCAGCTGGCTGCTCTCCGACCACCCGCGGGGCACCAATGCGAACGCAACGGCCACGCCGAGGATCAGGGCCCGGCGCGTCCACAGGATCTCGGGTATCCGGCGCAGCTCGCGCGGGATCGGTTTGACCACCGAGATGGCCGACCACGACGAGGCCCCGGACTCCTCCGCGCGTGACAGCCGGCCGCTCTGCACCAGCAGCGCGACGATGATGATGGCGAGGTAGAACACCCACGCGATCGACGGCGTGCTGCGGTCGTTCCAGAGCACGAGCTGGTACATCACGCCGAGGCCTAGCGACGACACGAACGCGACCGGCAACGACTCCATGCGCGCGATGACCGCCGCCGCCAGGAGCGGCAGGAGCACGGTCGGCCCGTTGGACGCGATGCCCGGCTTCACACCCTCGAACGGCGCCTGCAGCATGTAGGCCAGCGCCGCCAGCGCGCCGGCGATGACCCAGACGATCGTCGACAGGCGACGCACCGGGATGCCTAGCGTCAACGCCCGGTCTTCGTTCTCGGCGGCGGCGCGCACCGCGATGCCGGCATCGGTGCGGAGCAGGAACCAGCCCAGGAATGCGATGACGAGCGGCACGACCGCGACGATGAGGATCGCCGAGCTGTGGAACGTGTAGACGTCGATCGTCCACGAGATGCTGAACGGCGGGGAGAACGACCCGGTCAGCGACACGAAGTGCTCGGCCTTGCTGCCGAGCAGCTCGATGCCGCCGAACAGCTGTGCCAGGGCGATGCTGGCGACGGTCACGAGCATCCGCGGCGAGTTCTTGAAGCGCCGGATCGTCGAGAACTCCGTCCACCCGCCGACCAGCCCGCCGACGATCACCGCCGCCGGCAGTGCGATCCAGTAGTTGAGCCCGTGGACCTTGACCATGCCGATGGCGAGGACGCCGACCACGCTGCCCATCGCGCCCTGAGAGAAGTTGATGAACCGGTTGGCGCGGTAGACGAGGATCAGCCCGAAGGCTCCGAGCGCCGTCACGGACCCGTAGACGATGCCCAGCAGGATGATGCCGATCGGCGCCTTGTCGTGGACGTAGCCGTGCGAGCCGGTGGCCGCCCAGGCCAGGAAGTAGGCGACGACGACGACGGCGATCGCGAGGCGCGCCGGCCTACGGGCCCAGTCGGGCAGGTCCTCCCAGCGCCACCGGGGGGCGGCGATCCTCACGACGTCTTGGCCGGGAAGCCCGAACCGCAGCCGGGCGGCCCCTTGGGGATGTTGCCGAACGTCCAGCGGGTATTGGACGTGCCGACGTACTCCCCGGCCTTGTTGTTGTAGGGGGAGACGCCGTTGGGGCTCCAACAGATCTCGCGCACGTCATTGGGCACGGTGTACTGGCTCGGCCCCCAGCCCCACAGTCCCGCTGGGCCTTCCTTGGGCGGGAACTGGAACATTCCCTGCTGGAAGGTCTGCGGCGTGAGATCGGGCCCGGCCATCTGGATGCCGATGGCGAGCATGTCCATCTGCAGGTAGATGAGGTTGACGAAGTAGGCCGGTTCGCTGTTCGGTTCGACGCTCTTGTACGCCGCATAACCGATCGTCTGCGTGTAGGGCACCGTCGGCGCGTTGGGACTGACGCCGAAGGCGTGCGACTGGAATGCCTGGTTGTAGAGCTGCCCGACGTAGTCCTGATCGGTGAGCGCGGTGCCCGTGATGACGAACTCCGGGAAGTAGCCCTGCTGCGAGCCCTGACCGGACAGGTAGACCGGGAAGATCGGGTCGCAGCCGCAGAGGATCGTCGTGACGCCGTCGGCCTTGAGCTTGGAGATCAGGTTGGCCGCCTGCTGCGACATCGTGCCGAGGTCGAGCGTGTAGGTGTACTTCGTGCCCTGGCAGCCGTGCGCAGCCATGTACTGCTTCGCCACGTCGACGGAGACCTGGTACCAGGAGTTCTCCGGCGCCAGCAGCGCGAACTTGCGCGGCTTGTTCTGCACGGCGCCGCCGGCGTACTTCGCCGGGCTGCCGTCCGGGCAGAGCTTCTGCACGGCGTAGTCGGCCGCGATCTGCGCGACGTCGGTGCCGTCGGTCGAGACGGACCAGGCGTAGGGCGCGTGCTGCTGGTGCCACTGCCGCGACAGGTACGGGTCGCCGAACGCCATGATTCCCTGCTTGGCCAGGTCGTCGGCGTAGGGCTCGGACTCGGCCGACAGGTCGCCGAACACGTGCATCGACTTCGCGGTCAACGAGTCGGCCTCGGCCTGGGCCTGGCCCTGCCCTAGCAGCTCGTTGGTGAGCGATCCCTTGCCGGTGTAGAAGTGCACCGCGATCTTGCGACCGTAGAACTGGAAGTGCGAGTTGAAGTACTTCGCCAGCGCCTCGATCGTGCGCTCGTTGTCGGCGTTGGTGTCCTGCAGTTGCGCACCGGCCAGCTGCGCCAGCGTGTTCTGGAAGCTCTGGTCGTTGGTGAGACGGAACGAGATGTTGATGGTGTCTTTGGTGACGCCCATGGAGGTCGCGCCACCGTTGTCGCCGGAGAAAGTGCGGCACGGCGGTGAGTAGGGGTCACCAGGGACCTGGTCGGTGCGGCCGGTGCAGCCGCCGACCTTCGCGCCACCGGTGACCGTGTGCCCGCTCGTGCCTTTCGTCCCCGAGGTGGAGCCCGGCGTGCCCGGCAGCTTCGTCGACGAACCGCCGCTCGTGGCGCCGGTGCCCGTGCCGGTGCCGGTGTTGCCGGTGCCGGACGACGTGCTGACGCTGGTGTTGCCGCTCGCCGCGGTCGTCTTCGGCACGCGGCTCGGCACCTGCCAGGCGATGAGCGCCATGATGACGGCGAAGATCGCGACGGGGCCGTAGCCGCGGAGCAACCGATGCGCGACACCCACTCCGTCGCCGTTGCTGCTGCCGTTGCCTGCGGAGGAAGCCATGCTCACCTAGTCCTCGAACGCCGCCCGCACGCGGGTACGGCGGATCATGCGGCGGTCCGCCTCGGCTAGCAGCAGCACCGCGGCGAGTCCCGCGAGCCCGAGCTCGAGCAGCGGTCCGCCGTCGGCGAAACCAGTCGCGGCGGTCGGCTGGGCCACGGTCGGTGCCCCTCCCGAGTCACCGTTGCCTGCGGAGGACGAAGCCGACGGCAGGCTGACCTGCGGCGCACTGCCCAGGTCTGCGCCCGTCCCGAAGCTGCCCGGGGTGCCGGGCGTGCCGGGGACGAACTGCGAGATGCCGGGCAGCGAACCGAAGCCGCCCAGGCCGAGGTTGAAGGGGTTGGCCTTGAGCTCGGAGCTGCTGGAGTTGACGCCCCCGAAAGCCGCGTTGAAGTAGCCGGCGCCGCTGATCGACGCGAGCGCGACGTCGGCGACGGTGATCGGCGTCTCCGATTTGCACAACGCCTGCTGCAGCTGGTCGGGCTCGGGCGGGCCGAAGCCGCTCTCGAGTCCCGTCTTCACCGGGTTGGTCACCGGCGCGACGCCGTTGAGGATCGAGTCGATGATCGTGTCGCGGTTCTTGTTCGGCACGACCCGCAGCTCGAGCGGGGTGACGGCCTCGATGCCCCCCGAGTTGGTGACCTGCGGGAGTTGGAGCTCCATGCCGAGGTTGGTGAGGACCTGGTTGACCGCGGTCTGCACCTGGTCGATGTTCGACGTCGGCACCGACTGGCCGGCGATGACGGCCCGCCCGATGCTGAAGGAACCGGTCGGCTTGCCAGTGCCGCTGGAGGGATAGACCGACGACCAGTGCAGGCCCTGCAGCACGACGGCGCCCGCGCCGAGGCTGAGGGAGGCGACGTCGCTGGTCGCGCCGGCCTCGCGCTGGCCGTCGACGATGCCGGACCAAGCCTTCGTCGCGGTGCCCGCCACCTGGAAGATCGCCGCGTCGACCGGCTGGAAGGTCGTGTCGGCCTCGGCGTACGGGGTGGCATTGGCCATGCCGTGCTCGGTAGAGCCGTAGGTCTTCGTGGGGTCGCTCTCGGTCTCGCCCTGCGAGGCGCCCGGCTGCCCGGCCTCGACGATGAGGGG
Organism: Mycobacteriales bacterium; assembly: GCA_035690485.1. Lineage (NCBI taxonomy): Bacteria > Bacillati > Actinomycetota > Actinomycetes > Mycobacteriales > Mycobacteriales bacterium. Next base: position 6,616 of record DASSKL010000018.1, read on the forward strand.
TGAGGGCACCGCCCCGGCGACCGTCGCGTTGGGCGGCTGGCCGCAGCTGTAGCCCTTCATCGACGTGCCCACGGCGCCGAGGTCGAGGCCGAGGGACTGCGCCCGCGCGTAGGTGTTGGTGTGGCCGGCCAGCGCCTCGCCGAGGACGACGCCGACGGCGAGAGAACCCTCGTGCGGCGTCACTTGCAGGGCCTGCGCGTAGGAGCTGCCCTGCCCGGGAGCAACGTCGGCGGCGGCAGGGCCCACCCCGACCGCCGCGAGGCCACCGGTGGAGATCAGCGTGGCCGACGCGGCCAGCAGGACGTAGCGGACACGCCGCAGCCGCGTGCTGCGCCCACGCCCGGGATGTTCTCCCGGGGCGTGCTCGCGTCCCGATGACGTGCCGTCGCTGCGCATGACGCTCGTGGATCCCTCGCCTAGCGATGTCGGTAGTTGATTCATAGTGACCCGGGTCACAGCCTGTGACTAGACAGGTTGGATCGGGTGTGACAGCGAAATGTTGGCATTAGTCCGAATCGATGTCACTGCCCCTCCCCGGCGCGCTGTGGGATTCTGCGCGGCATGGACGGCATCCACGACATGGGCGGGCGCCAGGGGTTCGGTCCGGTCGGCGCGCGGACGGATGAGCCGGTGTTCGCCGCCGACTGGGAGCGCCACGCGTTCGCGCTGTCCGGCGTGCTGCTGCTCCACGGCCTGGCGACGATGAGCAGCTTCCGCCACGCGATAGAGCGCATGGACCCCGGTCATTACCTGACGTCGTCCTACTACGAGCACTGGACGACGGCCATCGCCACCCTGGTCGCCGAAGCCGGTGTCGCCTCGGCACAGGAGCTGGCCGACCTCGCCGGCGGCGAGGTGCCGCTGTCCCGTCCCGCGGTCACCGACGGTCAGGTCGGTCCGGCCGCCGAGGCGCCCTACGCCGTGGGGGACGAGGTGCGCGTCCGCGACGTGCACCCCTCGGGCCACACCCGCCTCCCTGGCTACGTGCGCGGGCGGCGCGGCCGCGTGGTGCGCGTCGACCCGGCATACGTCGTGCCCGACGAGGAGGCGCACGTCGCCGAGCCGGCCTCGGAGGCGACCTACGGCGTCCGGTTCGAGGCGCGCGAGCTGTGGGGGCGCGACGGCGACCCGGTGCACGTCGACCTGTGGCAGCGCTACCTGGAGGCAGCACCATGAGCGACCACCACGCGCCCGAGCCGCTCGCGCCGGTCGAGGCCCGCGTCGCCGCGATCGAGACCGTGCTCGAACGCCGCGGCCTGCTCGACCGGTCGCTCGTCGACGCGATGATCGAGCAGTACGAGCACAACCTCGGGCCGATGAACGGCGCCCGGGTGGTGGCGCGGGCCTGGCTCGATCCGGCGTACAAGCGACGGCTGCTCGCCGACGGCACCGCCGCGATCGGCGAGCTCGGCTACGGCGGCCCGGAGGGCCACCACGTCGTCGTGGTCGAGAACACGCCGACCGTGCACAACCTTGTCGTCTGCACGCTGTGCTCCTGCTACCCGTGGCCGCTGCTCGGACTGCCGCCGACCTGGTACAAGAGCGCGCCCTACCGTTCTCGCGCCGTCCGCGAGCCGCGCGCTTTGCTCGCCGAGATGGGCACGGAGATACCGGACGACGTCGAGATCCGGGTTTGGGACTCCAGCGCCTATTCGCGCTACCTCGTGCTGCCCGAGCGACCTGCCGGCACCGACGGTCTCGACGAGGAGCAGCTGGCCGCCCTGGTCGACCGCGACGCGATGATCGGGGTGGCGCGGCCGTGACACTGCGTGACGACGTCGGGCTCATGGCCGGGCCGGAGGCGCTGCCACGTGACAACGGCGAGCTGGTCTTCGCCGCCCCGTGGGAGGGGCGGGCGCTCGCGATCGCCGTCACCACGGTCGAGCGGCTGGGGCTGCCGTGGGACGAGTTCCGGTCCCGGCTGATCGCGGCCATCGCCGAAGCGCCGGAGCGGCCCTACTACGAGAGCTGGGCGCTGGCCCTCGAGCGGTTGCTCGTCGACCACGGGATCACCTCCCCCGACGAGCTCGCCGGCGCGACACCGACCGAGCGGCCGCCTCTCTAGCCGTTCTTCTGCCGCTCGGCGCGCAGCTCGGCGATCGCCTGGTGCGCCTCGGCACCGTCGGGGATCGGGCGGCCGGAGTCGCGCCACTCGACCGCGTCGTGGAAACCGTGCTGCGCCGCGTAGCCCTGGAACCACACCCCCTCTGGCGTGTGCCGGGCGATGCCGTCGAACAACGTCGCCACCATCTGGGTCGACGACAGGCCCATGTTCTCCAGCGCCTGGTTGATCATCAGCTTCTGCATCATCAGCTGGTTGCGCGGCACCGCCGCGATCCGCTCGGCGAGCGCGGCCACCTCGGCGTCGAGCCCGTCGGCGGGTACGGCGCTGTGCACGAGCCCCCACTCGGCCGCGGTGCGGCCGTCGATCGTGTCACCGGTCAGCAGCATCCGCTTCGCCCGCTCGGCGCCGATCCGGTAGACCCACATCGCGGTCGTCGGGCAGCCCCAGACCCGCGCCGGCGGGTAGCCGATGCGCGCGTCCTCGGCCATCACGACGAGGTCGGCGCACAGGGCGATGTCGCTCCCGCCCGCGATCGCGTAGCCATGCACCTTCGCGATCGTCGGCTTGTAGGAGCGGAAGAGCGTAAAGAAGTCGTCGGTCCAGCCGCGCATCATCCGGTAGTCGGCCATGGGATCCCACGGGCCGTGCGCCTGGACGCCCTCGCCGCCCTCGGCGTAGTCCTTGAGGTCGTATCCCGCGCAGAAGGCCCGGCCCGCGCCCTCCACGACGATCACGTGGACCGCCTTGTCGGCGTTGGCCTCCTCGACGGCCGCGCGGATGTCGCCGGGCATGTGCGCATCGATCGCGTTGAGGCGCTCCGGTCGGTTGAGCGTCAGGTAGGCGATGCGCCCCTCGGTGCGGTAGTCGACCGACGTGTAGCCCATGGGCCGGAGTCTGGCACGCGTAGGCGCTGCTCCCCCTCGCGCACACGGGCCGCGGCGACTACGGCGCCGCGTCCGCGACCGGCGGCAGGAGGCAACGGCGGCGGGCCATCGACGGCTTGCACAGCGCCCGCAACATGGCCGTCGTGAGCTCCTCCTCGACTCGTTCGTAGGACCAGTGCCGTTCGGTGACGTATCGCTCGACCGCCTCGGGTGACGTGGACACGGTCAGCAGGCCGGCAGCTGCTTCCGCGGCCAGGCCGTCGTGCAGTGCACCGGCAGCGGCGAGGCGCTCCGCGATCATGCGCTGCGGCTCGCTGTGGCTGCGCCGCCCGGCTTCGAGCACGGGCGCGAGGGAGGCGTCCACCTTGGCGGCCTCGACGAGCACGCGGATGAGGTCGCCGACCCGCTCGTGCAGCACGCACACGAGGTGGATCGACGCGCGCAGCAGCGCGTACGGCGTGACGGCCGCTGCCACGTCGCGACCCAGCTCGTCGGCGCCGGACTGCTCGTTGGTGAAGGGCACCAGCGCCAGGGCGATGCCGGCCTTGGTCGTGAAGGCGGCGTAGACGGTCTGGGCGGACACCCCTGCCAGCACCGCGACGTCGTTCACCGTCGTGGCTGCGTAGCCCTGGCGCGCGAAGAGCTCGCGCGCCGCCCGCAGGATGCGCTGGCGCGTCTCGGCGGCCTGCTCGGCCCGGAGGCGGGACCGATAGGTCCTTGCGTTCGCCACGACTTGAGTCTAACTTCGTCGATTAATGTCGTACTAAGACGAAAACAACAGGGAGGGACGAGCGACGTGACTTCTACGACTCAGGCAGGCTTGCCCGTGCAAGGCAGGAAGGCCCCGGACGGCGCCGTACCGGCGTTTCCCGGGCCGGCGACCACCGCGGTGTGCATGATCGTCGCGCCCGTCGCGCTGGCGATCCTGTGCCTGCTGGGCTCGGACATCTACAAGTTCCACGGCCACGACTTCCTCAGCGCGATGGCGGCTCACCATGTCCGCACCCAGATCTTCCTCAACGCCGTACCAATAGGGATCTTCATGATGATGCTCGCTGTCGTCGGGCTGGCGGGCATGGCCGCGGTGCGGCAGCCGCGGTTGGCGAGGTTCGGCGGCGCCGCGACGCTGCTCGGGCTCTGCGGGCCGATCTTCTTCGTGGCGATCGAGTTCGCCGGCTACCAGCTGTCGGGTCCGAAGTACCTGAACGCCGGCGCGTACATGTACGACCAGGCCAACATGGTTCCCCGCATCTCGCTGAACATCTGCGGGCTCGGGCTCCTCGTCGGCTTCATCACCCTGGCCATCGCGGCGTACCGCGCCGGGCTGCTCGCGAAGATGCCGGCCATCCTCTTCGGCTTCACGGCGCTGCTGCCCATCGGCTTCATCGGGTCGGTGCTCCCCGTGAGCGCGGTCGGCTTCGTCGCCTGCGCCGTTGCGCTCGTTCCTCTCGGGCGTGGGCTCCTCGCCCGCCGGCCGGCGATCCCGCAACAGGTGGCTCCGGACCTCACCGCGAATCCCGCCTCGACCGCCGTCGAAACCGGGTGAGAGCACCTCGCTGACGACCGGAACCGGGCGGCCCGCGGCAGCGTCAGATCCGCGTCGGTCGACCCGGGGAGGTCGTCATGTCCCGCACAGCCGTCCGCTGGACCGTTGCCGCGGTCGTGATCGCGCTGCTCGCCGCCCTGGTGTCGTTCCTGCTGGTGACGCGGCCGGCGCACGTGTCCGCCGCCGAGCCGGATCCCGGCAGCGTGACCGTCGACGGCACCGGAAAGGTGGCCGGCACACCGGACGTCCTGCGCCTGGCGATCGGCGTCTCGGAACGCGCCGGCGACGTGAGCACCGCGCTCAGCCGCGCCAACGCGGACATGGCCAGGCTGCGCTCCGCCCTGCAGGCCCACCACGTCACGGACGCCGACCTGCAGACCTCGCAGGTCAACATCTTCCCGACCTACACCGACCACGGCGTGGTG
>DASSKL010000019.1 GCA_035690485.1 Mycobacteriales bacterium
CAGATCTCCGGGAGGCCACGATGGCGCGAGTCAACACCTACCTGAACTTCCAGGGTCAGGCCGAGGAAGCGTTCACCTTCTACGCCAAGATCTTCGGGACCGAGATCAGCATGCTCAGCCGGTTCGCGGACATGCCCGCCGCCGGGCCCGCAGAGTTGCCGGCCGACGAGCGGAACCTGGTGATGCACGCCGAGCTGCCGATCCTCGCCGGCCACCTGCTGATGGCGACGGACATGCTCCGGTCGATGGGGCACGAGACCCGGATCGGCAACAACACGACGCTCTGTCTCGACGTGGACAGCCGGGAGGATGCCGACCGGATCTACGCCGCCCTGGCCGACGGCGGGTCGGAAGGCTCGCCGATGGCCGACATGCCGTGGGGCGCCTACTGGGGCGTGACCCTCGACCGTTATGGCATCCGCTGGATGATCAACCACATGCCGGCATCCTGAGGCGTCGAGACCATGGGCCGTCTGGTGGTCATGCTGTCGATGTCGCTCGACGGGTTCTTCGAGGCCCCGGGCGGTGACATCTCCTGGCACGACGTGACCGAGGACCTGCATCAAGACATGAACGCGGTCCTCGGGGCGAGCGGTGGACTGCTCAACGGGCGTCGCAACTGGGAGCTCATGGCGGGGTTCTGGCCGCACCTGGGCTCCGACGAGCCCGAGGTGATGCAGGAGTTCGCAGCGATCTGGAAACGTGTCCCCCAGCACGTGTTCTCGACGACGCTGGACCACGTCGAGCACGGCGCCGTTCTGCACCGCTCCGTCGACGTCGTTCCCGCACTGAAGGAGCAGGCCGACGGCGACCTGTACGCCGGCGGCGGGACCCTCGCCGGCGAGCTGGCCCGCCGGGGCTGGGTCGACCGCTACGTCCTGCACGTCACCCCGGTCGTCCTCGGCGCCGGGACCCCGCTCTTCGCCCCGGGCGAGCGGCAGCGGCTACGTCTGGTGGCCCACAAGACGTACGACGGCGGCGTGATGCAGCTGCACTACGACGTAGCGCGGTGATCGGCGACCGGGAGCCCCCGGTGAAATCGTCGCGGCCGCCGCACCTGCTCGGGAGAGCGAGGGCGGCGGCCGCGACGTTCAGTTACGCAGAAATCATCATCAGCTGCAGCCGCTGGTGCTGCCGCAGCTCTCGCAGACGTAGCAGCTACCGGCCGGCCGCATCTTGACCCCGCAGGTCATGCACAGCGGCGCGTCGGCCGCCGTGCCCTGCTGGGCCTCGATGAGCTCGGTCGACGACCGTGCCTCGACCGGTGCCGGCCGCTCCCCCGGCTCGTGCGGCGTCCCCAGCGGCACCGAGTCGCGCAGCGTCTCCGGGTCGATGTCCTCATCGGAGGGCGCGGTCGCAGGCGCTGCGTCGTAGGAGGTCGCGACATGGGCCGCCCGCTCCTCAGCGGTGAAGATGCCGAGCTCGGCCCGCTGCTCGTAGGGCAGGTAGTCGAGCGCCAGCCGCCGGAAGATGTAGTCCATCACCGACTGCGCCATGCGGATGTCGGGGTCGTCGGTCATGCCCGCCGGCTCGAACCGCATGTTGGTGAACTTCTGGACGTAGGTCTCGAGCGGTACGCCGTACTGCAACGCGATCGAGATGGCGATGGAGAAGGCGTCCATGACACCGGCGAGCGTCGAGCCTTGCTTGCCGAGCTTGAGGAAGACCTCGCCGAGGCCGTCGTCGGGGTAGGAGCCGGCGGTCAGGTAGCCCTCGGCGCCCGCGACGGAGAACGACACCGTCTGGGACGGCCGCTTCTTCGGCAGCCGCTTGCGCACCGGCCGGTGCTCGTGCACCTCTGCGTCGGCAACGGCTTCATCCTTCTTGGCCTTCGCGTCGGTGAGCGGCTGGCCGACCTTGCAGTTGTCGCGGTAGATGGCCAGCGCCTTGAGGCCGAGCTTCCAGCCCTCGAAATAGATGTTCTCGACTTCCTCGATGGTCGCCGACTCGGGCATGTTGACCGTCTTGGAGATCGCGCCACTGATGAACGGCTGCACCGCCGCCATCATCCGGACGTGACCCATGGCGCTGATCGACCGCTCCCCCATCGCGCAGTCGAACACCTCGTAGTGCTCGGGTCGTAGCCCGGGCGCGTCGATGACGTTGCCGTGCTCGGCGATGTGCTCGACGATCGCCTCGATCTGCTCCTGCTGGTAGCCGAGCTTGGCCAGCGCCCGCGGCACCGTCTGGTTGACGATCTGCATCGACCCGCCGCCGACGAGCTTCTTGAACTTCACCAGCGCGAGGTCCGGCTCCACGCCGGTGGTGTCGCAGTCCATCATCAAGCCTATGGTGCCGGTCGGAGCGAGAACTGACGCCTGCGCGTTGCGCCAGCCGTTCTTCTGACCGATCTGCAGGCAGTCCTGCCAGGCCTTCGTCGCCGCGTGCAGCACCCGCGCGTCGTCCGCGCCCACCGGCTTGATGGCGTCGTTGGCCGCCTGGTGCTTGCGCATCACCCGGGCGTGGGCCTCGGCGTTGCGCTCGTAGCCGTCGTAGGAACCGACGACGCCGGCCAGCTCGGCGCTGCGCTTGTACGCCGTACCGGTCATGAGGCTCGTGATCGCCGCGGCGAGCGTCCGGCCGCCCTCCGAGTCGTAGGCGTGGCCCGTTGCCATCAGCAACGCGCCCAGGTTGGCGTAGCCGATGCCCAGCTGCCGGTAGGCGCGGGTGGTCTCCCCGATCGCCTCGGTCGGGAAGTCGGCGAAGCAGATGGAGATGTCCATCGCGGTGATGATGAACTCGACAGCCTTGGCGAACGTCACCGTGTCGAACGTGTCGTCGTCGCGCAGGAACTTCAGCAAGTTGAGCGATGCGAGGTTGCAGCTCGAGTTGTCGAGGTGCATGTATTCGGAACAGTTAGCGACGACCACACCACTGACGATGTACGAGTGGTTGCGTGGCTCGGTGAGGTTGTAGGTCGTCTCGAACCCCGCGAACTTGCGGGACCGCATGCTTACCGTCTCGTCCACGTCATAGACACGGTGAGAGTCCGTAACGTGCCTGAGGCGCTCGGCCTTCGAGGGCAGCGTGAACCCGATCTCGGCCGCGAAGTCGCGCAACGACCTGCCAGCAATGCGAAGGTCAAAAGACGGCCCGTTCTTGGTCCCGGTCTCGTAGATGCGCGACGCAATGCCATAGGTCGCAAGCAGTTCCTGTACACCGAGAAGCAGCTCTTCGGAGCGACTCCCCAGACCGACATAGCGCGTGCCCTTGGTCTCCTCGTCGACGACGCAACCATCAGCGTCGAACAGGCCCTGCAAGAACGCGGTGACAGCGTGCTCGGGTGCCTCAAACAGAGCATCAGGAACGGTCTTGCCCGAGGCTCGGCTGGAAGTCACTCCGAGCGCCTCAACGAACGCCTTGAAGGCCTGACGCGTAGTGCGCAGCTGTGCGGTGCCGTTGGCCTGGGTGCTGGGCTTCGCGGCAAACCCGGTGATCTTGGTCAGCAGATCCTGGTGCCGAGGGAGAACGACTGCTTGCTCCTCGGCCGAGCCGTAAACCGTTACTGCACCATCGTCCGTGACGCAGCCATCGCCAACGAGCCATCCCAGGAAATGGGCGAACTGCTCGTCCCACTTTTCTGGCAGAGCCATCTGCCCGCGCCCGCGCGCCAAGGAGGCCGCCTCGTGAGCCTGTCGAGGAAGCGCATCCGAGGCGAACACGCGATGAGCCCGGTGGAATGAACGCACGACCTTGTCGTCGCTGGTGAGATCCTCTGCCCGCACCCACCCCTTCGTCGTCCACACGCGATGGTTGGGGGTGCAACGAAGACGCGAACCGTCGGAGAATCGCAGCTCGAATACCTCGTTCGTCCCGGTCACCATGTAGCGAGTCGGGTTGGTGGCGACGACACGGGCAGCAGGATCCGTCTCACTGGTGAGGTCATTGGTGTAGACGGCAAACTGCTCGCCCCGGGCCGCGCGAGTGACGAGGTCACCGATGCGGATGAGGCCCTGGTCGGTGACAACACGCTGGTCTGCCGGGAAACACGGGTTGGATGCCGTGATGCGGCCGGTCTCCGGCGAGGTGTGCCAGTCGTTGATCGTGTCGTCGTACTGGATGCCGGGGTCGGCGCACTCCCAGGCGGCCTGGGCCATCTGCCGGAACAGCGTCTTGGCGTCGACCGTGTCGATGGTCGAGCCGTCGGTGCGCGCCCGCAGGTGGAACTCCTTGCCGTCCTCGACGGCGCGCATGAACTCACCGGTGACGCGCACGGAGTTGTTGGCGTTCTGGTACTGCACGGAGACGATGTCGCGGCCGCCGAGGTCCATGTCGTAGCCGGCGTCGCGCAGCGCGCGGATCTTGTCCTCCTCGCGCGCCTTGGTCTCGATGAACTCCTCGATGTCGGGGTGGTCGACGTCGAGGATCACCATCTTGGCCGCGCGGCGGGTGGCGCCGCCGCTCTTGATCGTGCCGGCGCTGGCGTCGGCGCCGCGCATGAAGCTGACCGGGCCCGACGCGGTGCCGCCCGAGGACAGCAGCTCCTTCGAAGAACGGATCCGCGACAGGTTGAGACCGGCGCCGGAGCCGCCCTTGAAGATGAGCCCCTCCTCGCGGTACCAGTTGAGGATCGAGTCCATGGTGTCGTCGACCGCGAGGATGAAGCACGCGCTGACCTGCTGGGGCGCCGACGTGCCGACGTTGAACCACACCGGCGAGTTGAAGCTGAAGACCTGGTGCACGAGCATGTGCGCGAGCTCGTGCTCGAAGACCTCGGCGTCGTCGGGGGTCACGAAGTAGCCGTGCTCCTCGCCGGCCGCGCGGTAGGTCTTCACGACCCGGTCGACGAGCTGCTTGAGGCTCCACTCGCGCTGCGGGGTGCCGACCGCGCCGCGGAAGTACTTCGTCGTCACGATGTTGACCGCGTTGAGCGACCAGAAGTCGGGGAACTCCACGCCGCGCTGCTCGAAGTTGACCGAGCCGTCGCGCCAGTTGGTCATCACGACGTCGCGACGCACCCACGTGACCTCGTCGTAGGGGTGGGTGCCCGGGCGGGTGTAGACGCGCTCCACCCGCAACCCGCGGGCAGCCCGGCGGTCCTGGGTGCTGCCACGGCCGGAGTTGCGGGCAGTGCCGCTGGCGGTCTCGGTCATGGGTCTCCTCTTCTGAACACAACGTCTGCGGCGCCGGGGGCCATCCCCGTTGCGGCCGGTGGTTCACGGTTGTCAGTGGTACGGCGGTGCGGTGCTGCGACGGATCACGTCAGGACGCTCGGGCCGGGCCGCCGTTGGGTCGGCACCGCCCCCGGGAGTCAGGGGGAAGGCCGGCCTAGGGCACGGCGAGCAGCTGCGCCGGGGGCGGTGCCGGGTCGGGGGCGCCGGTGTCGTCGTGGGGCGGCGACGTCGGCGGGGTCGCGGGGCGACCCGCGTGGGCGGCGCGCAGCGCCGCGATCTCGGCCTCGAAGTCGGCCAGGGACTCGAACCCGCGGTAGACGGACGCAAACCGCATGTAGGCCACCTCGTCGAGATCGCGCAGCGGGCCGAGGATCGCCCGCCCGACGTCCTGCGCGGGCACCTCGGCGGCGCCGCGGGAGCGGATCTCGTCCTCGACCTGCTGGGCGAGGACGGCGAGCTGGTCGTCGCTGACCGGCCGACCGGAGCAGGCACGGCGGACGCCGTCGAGCACCTTCAGCCGGGAGAACGGCTCGGTCGCCCCGGAGCGCTTGACCACGGAAAGGCTGGCGGTCTCGACCGTGGTGAACCGGCGCTCGCAGGACGGGCACGCCCGGCGGCGACGGATCGCCGCCCCGTCGTCGGCCTGGCGGCTGTCGACGACCCGGCTGTCGGGGTGGCGGCAGAACGGGCACTGCATCGTGCCCCCCTCTCCGCGCTCACGGCGCCTGCGACGGCCCGGTCTGTGGGTCACCCTGTGCGCAAGCTGTGGGTGACCTGTGGCTAACCGGGCACAACCTGTGGACGACTTACATCCGTGTAACTACTAGATGTTGTGACCGTAGGCCGCGGCGACCCGGCGCGCAAGCGCGCACCGCAAACTCCTCGGAAGATTTCCCAAAAGCGCAGGTCAGGCGGGCGTCATCCGCGTGTCGGGATCACCAGCGACTGCCCGGCGCGCAGCTCCGGGGAGCTCATGCCGTTGAGGTCCATCAGGCGCTGGACCGTGATCCGCGGGTCGTTGCCCGGGGCCACCCGAGTCGCCACCTGCCACATCGTCTCGCCGGGCCGCACGGTCACGTGGGTCACCTGCGCGTGCCGGCTCGGGGTGCCGGCGTCGCTCGAGGCGCGCCCGAGGGAGAAGGTCGCGAGCAGCAGCACGGCGAGGACCAGGACGAGCAGCACCCGGCCGCGCCGGGTCAGCCGGCTGCGCCGGGCCGGCCGACGGACACCGGGCGACCGCCGGCGCTCGGGCCGGGTCGGGTCGCGGTGGGGCGTCGACACGGCCGCAACCGCCGCGGTGCGGGGCGCGGCGGACAGCGCCGCCCGCCTCGCGCGCGGCTGCACCCGGGCCGTCGAGCTGCGCAGCGGCCGCATAGCGGACGGCCGCATCGGGCAGGGCCGCAGCCGGCCCGGCGCAGCCGTCGTCGGGACGAGGGTGGGGAAGGTGGTGCCGGCCATGCTCGCCTCCAGTGCCACGTCGAACGACTGTTCGATCGAACGTCTGTGCGATGTTGTACCACCCCGGCCCGACAAAATCACGACACGTTCGAACAGATGTTTGATCAGCGGGTCGATCCGCACTACCGTGACCCGCGGTGATCAGTCGAGGCAGGGAGGCACCCATGACCGGCCGGGTGAGCGGCAAGGGCACGCGCGGCGCGGGCCCCAAGGGCGAGGTCCGGGACTTCCCCGACGGTCCTCCCGGCGAGGACGGGCTGACTCCTCGCCAGCGCCGGGTGCTCGAGGTCATCCGTGACTCCGTCGAGCGGCGCGGCTACCCGCCGAGCATGCGCGAGATCGGCGAGGCGGTCGGCCTCACCAGCACCAGCAGCGTCTCCCACCAGCTGGCTGCCCTACAACGCAAGGGATTCCTACGCCGCGACCCCAACCGGCCGCGCGCCGTCGAGGTCCGTCACGCGGCCCGACCCGGCGACCGCCCCTACGACGAGACCGGTTCCGGCGACGACCGCCCGGCGCCCGCTTACGTGCCGCTCGTCGGGCGCATCGCGGCCGGCGGCCCGGTGCTGGCCGAGCAGGCGGTCGAAGACGTCTTCCCGCTGCCCCGCCAGCTGGTCGGCGAGGGCACGCTGTTCCTCCTGCAGGTGCGCGGCGACTCGATGGTCGACGCCGCGATCGCCGACGGCGACTGGGTCGTCGTGCGCCAGCAGCAGGTCGCCGAGAACGGCGAGATCGTCGCCGCGATGATCGACGGCGAGGCGACCGTCAAGACCTACCGGCGCCGGGACGGCCACGTGTGGCTCATCCCGCACAACCCGGCCTACGAGCCCATCCCCGGCGACGGCGCCACCGTGCTCGGCCGCGTCGTCGCGGTGCTGCGCCGCGTCTGATCGTCGTCACCGGCCGGCCGGGCAGCGGGGATCGTGAGCGGCACCGCCGTACGCAGCGGGCCGGCCAGCAGCGCGGCGTAGGTGCGCAGCAGCCGGGGCGTGCCGCGCCGCTCGTCGGCCATGACCAGCGCCCCGATGACCACTCCGCCGGCGCTGATCGCCACCGTCGTGGCCCAGCGTGGCGGCGAGCCCAGCGCGTCCTGGGTGATCTCGCCCGGCGGTGCGTCCAGCGTCTGCGGCGGCGACCAGTCGCCGACCGCCGTGCGCAGCGTCATCGCGGCCTCGCCACCGGTCACCGCGTAGAGCGCGAGCGTGCTGGTGCCCGCCGCGCGCGCCACGGCCAGCAACGACTCCTCCAGCACCGCGTCCGCCTCGCCGGCCGCCACGCCCGCGGCGGCCACGTCGAGCACGCCCTCGAGCTCGGCGCTGCGCTCGGCGAGCAGCCCTTCGAGCCGCGCGTTCGTGCGCTCCAGCCGGTCGAGCAGGGCGCCGTTCTCCGCCTGCAGGCGGCGACGCTCGAGCCGGGACTTCACCGACGTGACGATGCGGTCCGGGCGGACCGGCTTGGTGAGGTACTCGTCGACCACGCCGACCGCGTTGATCGCGGTCTCCAGCGTCGAGAACCCCGTGATCAGCACGACGGGCAGGTCGGGATCGCCGCGCTTGAGCTCGCCGACGACCTCGATCCCGGTCATGTCCGGTAGCCGGTGGTCGACCACGGCGACCAGCGGCGTGCGCTCCTCGGCGGCCCGCACGGCGGCGTTGCCGGTGCCCACGCCGTACGCCACGATGCCGGCGTCGACGAGGATCTCCACCACGGTCTCGCGCATGCCGTCGTCGTCGTCGACGACGAGCACGTAGTCCTCGGGAAACATCAGCGCCCCCTCACGCGGCAACGACTGCGCGCTCGACGAGCTGCAGGAGCATGCGTACCGGGAAGGGTTTCTGGACCACGGCAAAGGCGTCGGCGTCGACGGCCTGCGCGAGCTGCTCGTCCAGAGCGTAGGCCGTCATCAGGATCACCTGTGGCGGCGGCGGGCCCATCCGCTGCAGCACGCTGACGCCGTCGAGCTCGGGCATCCGGACGTCCATCACGACGACGTCGTAGTCCTCGACGGCGAGCCGGTCGAGCGCGAGCCGGCCGTTGGCGGCGACGTCGACCTTGTGCCCGGCGGTCTCGAGGATGTCGGTCAACGTCTCCCGCATCCCGAGCTCGTCGTCGACGACGAGAAGCCTGCTCATGCACCGTCTCCCCCTGCGCGCGAGCTGCGCGCCTCCCCCGTGTTGACATCCGCAGCAGGCGACGGCGGCTGGCGCGGCCCGGTCAGCATCGGCAGCACGACGCGGAACTGCGTGCCGGAACCGACGGCGCTCTCGCAGAGCAGCCGGCCGCCATGCGCCTCGACGATGCGCCGGGACACCGCGAGCCCGAGGCCGACGCCCTTGGCCTTGGTGGTGAAGAACGGCTCGAACAACCGGGCGCGGGTCTCCTCCGTCATGCCCGCACCGTCGTCGGCGACCAGCAGCTGCACGGCGCCGTCGGACTGCTCGATGCCGAGCGTGACGGTGCCGGTCTCGCCGATCGCCTGGTAGGCGTTGGTCAGCAGGTTGAGGATGACCTGCCGGAGCTGGTCGCGGTCCGCCGACAGCGCGGGGAGGCCGTCCACGGGGCGGCGGACCACGGCGATCTGGGTCGGCGGCGGCGCCACCGAGAGGGCCTCGTCGACGAGCGCCGGCAGGTCGACCGGCTCGCGCACCGGCTCGCGAGCGCGGGCGAACTCCAGCAGGTCCGACACGATCAGCGAGGCCGCGGTCACCTCGCGATCGGCGGTGTCCAGCTGCCGCGTCACGTCGTCGGACGGCGGCCCGCCGCGCGAGAGCTTGGTGCGCAGGAGGAACAGGACGTTGGTGAGTACGCCGAGGGGGTTGCGCAGCTCGTGCCCGACCGCCGACGCGAGCTGGCCGATGCCGGCCAGCCGCTCCTTGGCCACGAGCTCCATCTGCGTCTGCTCGAGCTCCTGCAGCGACGAGCGCAGCTCGGCGGTGCGTTCGCGCACGAGCGCCATCGCGTAGCGGCGGCGCCGGACGAGCACCTCGACCATCGCGGTGCCGACGAGCCCGAGGATCAGGCCGAAGCCCAGCACCACCCACGGCACGGCGTGCGCGGCCGTACCGGCGAGCACGCCGCGGGCCTGGGTGACGAGCAGCCACTGCAGGTCGGCGCCGGCGATGGACTTGCCGACCGTCACCTTCGCGGTGTGACCGGTGAGCGGCAGGTGCTTGGTCGTCGCCAGGATGATCTGACTAGGAACCGCCGTCGGGGTCGCGTAGAGGACGGCAGTCAGCTCGTGGAACGGCTGGTTGGGTCCGTCGCTCGACGCGTTCGGCGTCACCGCGCTGGCGCTGTAGACGGCGTAGCCGCCGCCCGCCATGGCCAGCCCCAGCCGGCGCTCACCGCCCTCGGAGTAGAGCGGCGTCGCGGTGAGCTTGCCCTCACGCGCGGAGGCCTGGATCGCCTCGAGACGCACGGGGTCGGTCACCGTGGCACCGACCGCGTCCGGCGCCTCGCCCACGCGGGCGACGACCGTGGGAGCAGCGCCGACCTTCAGCAGCTCGACGTAGACGAAGCCCGGAGCGCCCGGCTTCGGCCGCAGCTGCTTGCCCGCGATGCCGTCGAAGGCTGCGGGCGTCGGGGCGACCGCGGCCACCGCGATCATGCCGCCGAGGGTGGCGGGAAGCGAGCTCAGACTGCCGTCCAGCAGCGCCTGCGCCTCGCGGGCGCGCTCGGAGAGCAGCCGGTGCTCCTGGTCGTCGACGACGCCCCGCAACGCGAAGAACCCGCCGAACGACGCGACGAGGAACAGGGCCAGGACGGCGGCGGAAACCGGGCGCAGCCGAGCCGCACCCCGCTCCAGCCCGTCGGCCACCGCAACCTCCCGCGAACCGGACCAGATCAACCCCCGCCAGCGCTCACTATGGGGGCAGAACCGGACATCCACCATGACCCGAAAGGACCAATCACTCACGGTGAGCGTGCGGGAAGTGACCCTGCGTGACCACTCGCCGGGCTCTCGGAAAGGGCCTCGGGGGGTCAGTCGGCCGTGGCGACGGCGTAGGCCGAGAGCTCCTCGGCGAGCCACCGCGGCACCCGGGCGTGCATCTCGGTGCCCTCGCCGGTGTGCTCCTCGTCGAGCACCTCGCCGGAGTCGTGGATGCGCGCCACCAGGTCGCCGCGCGTGTAGGGCAGCAGGACGTGGACGCGGGCCGCCGGGCGCGGGAGCACCGCCTCGATCGCCGCCTGCAGCTCGGGGATGCCGGCGCCGGTGTGGGCGGAGACGCAGACCGCGTGCGGCTCGCGGCGCAGCAGCCGGGCGACGACCAGCGGGTCGGCGATGTCGGCCTTGTTGACCGCGACGATCTCCGGGATGCGCAGCACGGCGCCGTCGGAGTCGATGTCGGCCAGCACCTCGCGTACGGCGGCGAGCTGCGACTCGGGGTCGGGGTGCGAACCGTCGACCACGTGCACGATGACGTCGGCCTCGGCGACCTCTTCGAGCGTGGATCGGAAAGCCTCGACGAGCTGGTGCGGCAGGTGCCGCACGAACCCGACGGTGTCGGTCAAGGTGAAGACCCGGCCGTCGGACGCCTCCGCGCGGCGCACGGTCGGGTCGAGGGTGGCGAACAGCGCGTTCTCGACCAGCACGCCGGCTCCGGTCAACCGGTTGAGCAGGCTGGACTTCCCGGCGTTGGTGTAGCCCGCAATGGCGACGCTCGGCACCTCGCGACGGCGGCGGCCCGACCGCTTGGTCTCCCGGGTGTGGGACATGCCGGCGATGTCGCGGCGCAGCCGGGCCATCCGGGCCCGGATCCGCCGCCGGTCGGTCTCGATCTTGGTCTCACCGGGACCGCGGGTGCCGATGCCGCCGCCGGCGGCGCCGACCCGACCGCCCGCCTGCCGGGACATCGACTCGCCCCAGCCGCGCAGCCGCGGCAGCAGGTAGGACAGCTGGGCGAGCTCGACCTGCGCCTTGCCCTCGCGGCTGGTCGCGTGCTGGGCGAAGATGTCGAGGATCAGCGCCGTACGGTCGATGACCTTGACCTTCACGACGTCCTCGAGCTGGCGCAGCTGGCCGGGGGTCAGCTCGCCGTCGACGATCACGGTGTCGGCGCCGGTCGCGACGACGATGTCGCGCAGCTCGCGCGCCTTGCCGGAGCCGACGTAGGTCGCCGGGTCCGGCCGGTCGCGGCGCTGGACCATCCCGTCGAGCACGACCGAGCCGGCGGTCTCGGCCAGCGCCTTGAGCTCGATCAGGCTGTTGGCGGCATCGTCGGCCGAACCGTCGGTCCAGACGCCGATGAGCACGACCCGCTCGAGGCGCAACCGGCGGTACTCGACTTCGGTGACGTCCTCGAGCTCGGTGCTGATGCCGACGACGCGGCGCAGCGCGCGCCGGTCCTCGAGGTCCAGCTCGCCGACGGACGGGGACGTCTCGTCGCCGAAACGGTCGTCGTAGGCATGGTCATCGGCCGGCTGCTCGGGCGCCACGAGCGGCTCGAAGCGCTCGTCGGGTGCGGTGGTCATCGATCTCTCAACGTCGCGGGCCGGCTCGGTCATCCCGCGCATCGTGACACGCGCGGCGGCCAGCGGGCATCCGAGTTAGACCCGGTCAACCGCGCAGCACGCCGTCGGCGACGAGGACGGCCGGGCCGCTGAGCAGCACCCGCCGGTCGGCGTCGACGGTGATGGTGAGCCGGCCACCGGGGACGTCGACGTCGTACGTCGCGGGCAACGGGTCCCCACGCCGCTCGCGCACGGCGACCGCCGCGGCGCAGGCGCCGGTGCCGCACGACTGGGTCTCGCCCACGCCGCGTTCGTGCACCCGCATGGCGAGGTGGCCACGGCCCCGCTCGACGACGAACTCCACGTTGACCCCGGCCGGGAACACCGGCACGACGTCGGGCACCTCACACAACGGGCCTGCGTCATCGAGCGTGCCGACGACGGCGACCGCGTGCGGGTTGCCCATCGACACCCCGGTCGCAGGCCAGTGGCGGGTGCCCACTGTCACCGTGAACGCGCCCTCGATCGGGGCCCAGCGGCCCATGTCGACGGTGACGTCACCGGCCGCGGGCACGCGCACCGTCTTGACGCCGTCGCGGGTGGCGACCGCGAGCTCGCCGGGCGCGGCGAGGCCGGCCTCGACCAGGTAGCGGGCGAACACCCGGATGCCGTTGCCGCACATCTCGGCGACCGACCCGTCGGCGTTGCGGTAGTCCATGAACCAGTCGGCGGCACCGGCGTCGGCCGCGGCGTCGGGCTCCGCGGCGGTGCGGACCACGCGCAGCACACCGTCACCGCCGATCCCGGCACGGCGGTCGCAGATCGCCCGGATCGCCGCAGCGTCGAGACTCAGCGTTCCGTCGGGGTCCGGCAGCACGACGAAGTCGTTGCGGGTGCCGTGCCCCTTGACGAACCGGACGCCGTCGAGGCCCACGGCTCGATGCTAGTGCTCGATCAGCCGGTCGGCTCGCCGTGCGGGCCGCGCCAGCCGGTGCCCCGGGTCAGCATCCAGCGGGCCCGGTCGCCGCGCTGGGGGCCGCTGAACAGGTAGCCGAGAGCCCGGTCGCAGCCGAGCTCGCAGAGGCGGGCGCCCTCGGCCCACGACTCGACGCCCTCGGCGACGACGTACTTGTCGCGGGCGTGGGCGAGCCGGATGACCGACGCGACGATGTTGTCGTCCTCGAGGTCGGAGCCGACGCCGCGCACGAAGCTGCGGTCGAGCTTGACCGCGTCGATGGGCAGGTCGTCGAGCGTGGCGAGGGTGGAGTACCACGTGCCGAAGTCGTCGATCGCGGTCGCGGCACCGGCCACCCGAAGCTCGCGCAGCAGCCGCGCGGCGAGCTCCGGCGCCCGGCCCACTGCCTCCTCGGTCACCTCGACGCCGAGCGCGCCGCCTGGGAGCCCGGCGCCGGCGATCAGGTCGGCAACCATCTCGACGAAACCCGGGCAGAGCAGCTGGGCCGCCGAGATGTTGACCCACAGCTGGCGCTGCTCGCCGCCGGGGCGCGGCGGCAGCCGCTCCCACGACCGCAGCTCGTCGACGCAGCGTCGCAGCACCCATTCCCCGATCCGCGGCGCGAGCCCCAGGGAGTCGGCGATCGGGAGGAAGTCGCCGGGCCACAGCAGCCCGCACAAGGGGTGCTGCCAGCGGATCAGCGCCTCCATGCCGACGACCGCGCCGCTGGCCAGATCGACCTCGGGTTGGAAGTGCAGGACCAGCGTGTCGTCCTCGAGCGCCAGCGGCAGCGACGCGGTCACCGCCGCCGAGAGGTCAGGCGGCAGCGAGGAGGGCCGGGCGGCCGGCGCGGGCGGGCCGTTCGGGATCTGGACGCTCGACATGGGGGGTCCTCCCGCGCGTGGGCTACGCACGAACTGCTTGTCAAGACCAGGCCTCAGTGTGCTCGTCACCCGGGTCTCGCACATGATCCGGAGTGATCAGGCGCCAGACGTTATCCGACGCAAGGCGGCATCGCTGACATTCGGCTCATCTGCGTCGAGCCAGGCCACCCGCGGGTCCCGGCGGAACCAGGACCGCTGCCGGCGCACGAACCGCCGCGTCGCCCGCACGGTCTCCTCCCGGGCCTGCGCCTCGGTGAGCCGACCGTCCAGATGGGCGAGCACCTGCTGGTAGCCGAGCGCCCGGCCGGCGGTGCGGCCCTGGCGCAGACCGGCCCGCTCGAGGCGGCGTACCTCCTCGACCAGGCCGGTGGCGAACATCCGGTCGACGCGGGTGGCGATGCGCGCGTCGAGCGCGGGAGCCGGCAGGTCGAGACCGATCTGCACGGCGTCGTAGACCGGCTCGTAGGCGGGCAGGGTCGCGGTGAAGGGCCGGCCGGTCAGCTCGACCACCTCCAGCGCACGCACGATCCGGCGGCCGTTGGTCGGCAGGATCGCCGCGGCGGCGGCCGGGTCGACCGAGGCCAGCCGCTCGTGCAGCGGCTGCGGCCCACCGGCCGCCAGCTCCGCCTCGAGCCGGGCACGCAGGGCGGGGTCGGTGCCGGGGAACTCGATCCGATCGATCAGGGCACGGACGTAGAGGCCCGAGCCACCGACGACAACGGGGGTGCGGCCGCGGGCGAGCAGCTCGTCGACGCAGGCCCGGGCGCGCGCCTGGTAGTCGGCGACGCTGGCGGTCTCGACGACGTCCCAGATGTCGAGCAGATGATGAGCGACGCCGCCGCGCTCTGCCGGCGTCGCCTTGGCGGTCCCGATGTCCATGCCGCGGTAGAGCTGCATGGAGTCGGCGTTGACCACCTCACCCCCGATCGCACGGGCCAGCGCCACGCCGAGCGCGGTCTTGCCGGTGGCGGTCGGTCCGACCACCACGACCACCCGCGGGGTCACGGCGACCAGGTGGCGACGAGGTAGCCGACGCCGTACGGCGCGCCGTCGTAGAGCACCCGGCCGGTGTAGCGCCGCTCCCCCGCCGCGCCCGCGAGCACCTGCCATGCGGCCCGGCCGGCGGCCGCGAGATCGTCGGCCCGGCCGGACGTGAGGGCGAGCAGCGACGCGGAGTCCGCATCCCGCAGGGCGGTGGCGACACCGGCGTGGAACGCCGCGGCCTCCGGGTGCTCGCCACGGGGCGGTTGGACGCCGAGGCGCGCGGAGGAGTCGCCCATGACGAGCAGCGCGACCCGTTGCGGCCCGCTCGAGAGCCGCGCGCCAAGGGCGGCGCACTCCTGCGCGGGCAGGGCGGCCGGCACCGGCTGCCACTGCGTGCGCACGTCGGCGTCGGTTTCCCGGAGCAGCCACGCGCCGACGAGCAGCGACAACGGCAGGTCCGTGCCGACGGCCAGATCGAGCTCGAGGCCGTAGGCCGAGAAACCGCGGCCGACCGGCTCGTCGGGCCGCTGCCCGCCGACGGCCACCAGCACGTCGGGGCGGGCGGTGACCAGTGCCGCGACGGCACGGGCGCAGGCCGCGCGCAGGTCGTCGAGCTCACCCGCCGCGCCGGTGGCGACATCGGGGACGAGCAGGGGCGGGTGCGGGCAGACGGCTGCCGCGACGAGCACCATCGCGCGGCTACGCCGGGGCGCCGACGCGCGGCATGCCCAGCAGGACACCGGGCACCGGCGCAGCCTGCCGGGCGGCCCACGCGTCGCCGCCGCGGGTGCGCCGGTGCGCGAGCACGGGCCCGTCGGCAACCAGATGGTGCGGAGCGGCGTAGGTGACCTCGACCTCGACGACATCACCCGGCCGGGCCTCCGGGGCGCCCGCCAGGTGGACGAGCCGGTTGTCACGGGCGCGACCGCTGGTGCGCCGGGTCGCCGTGTCCTTGCGGCCCTCGCCCTCGGCGAGCAGCACCTCGACCCGCCGGCCGACCTGGGTGCGGTTCTCCTCGAGCGTGACGTCCTCGAGCAGCGCGACCAGCCGGTCGTAGCGGTCCTGGACGACGGGCTTGGGCACCTGGTCGGGCATCGTGGCCGCGGGTGTGCCGGGCCGCGGGGAGTACTGGAAGGTGAAGGCGCCGGCGAAGCGGGCCGCGCGCACGACGTGCAGGGTCTGCGCGAAGTCGGCCTCGGTCTCGCCGGGGAACCCCACGATGATGTCGGTGGTGATCGCCGCGTCGGGGATCGCGGCGCGGACGCGTTCGATGATGCCGAGGTAGCGGTCCTGCCGGTAGGAGCGGCGCATCGCCTTGAGCACGTCATCGGAACCCGATTGCAGCGGCATGTGCAGGGCCGGCATCACGTTCGGGGTCTCGGCCATCGCGACGATGACGTCGTCGGTGAAGTCGCGGGGGTGCGGGCTGGTGAAGCGCACCCGCTCCAGCCCTTCGATCTCGCCGCAGGACCGCAGCAGGTCGGCGAAGGCCGTCCGCTCGCCGAACTCCGCGCCGTAGGAGTTGACGTTCTGCCCGAGCAGGGTGATCTCGACGACGCCGTCGGCGACCAGCGTCTCGACCTCGCGGAGGATCTCGGCAGGCCGGCGGTCGCGCTCGCGGCCGCGCAGGCTCGGCACGATGCAGAACGTGCAGGTGTTGTTGCAGCCCACGCTGATCGACACCCACGCGGCGTACGCGGATCCGCGGCGCGCGGGCAGGGCGGAGGGAAACGTCTCCAGCGCCTCGACCAGCTCGACCTGCGCCTCCTGCGCGACGCGCGCCCGCTCGAGCAGCACCGGCAGCGAGCCGAGGTTGTGCGTGCCGAAGACCACGTCGACCCAGGGCGCCCGCTCGACGATCGTGGCGCGGTCCTTCTGAGCCAGGCAGCCACCGACCGCGATCTGCATGCCGGGGCGCGCCTGCTTCACCGGCAGGAGATGACCGAGGTTGCCGTAGAGGCGGTTGTCGGCGTTCTCCCGGACCGCACAGGTGTTGAACACCACCAGGTCGGCACCGGCGCCGTCGGGTGCCCGCCGGTAGCCGGCCTCCTCGAGCAAGCCGGCGATGCGTTCGGAGTCGTGCGCGTTCATCTGGCAGCCGTAGGTGCGAACTTCGTAGGTGCGCGCGCTCACGAACGTCCAGCCTACGGCGCACGACGCTCCACGTCGTCCTTGCAGCTGTCGCCACGGTGGGTGGAACTTGTGCGGCCCAGGCGCAGCCGGGTGACCGGCACGCCGCGCTATGAATGTCAGCGGGCGTACTCGCTGGCCCGCGACTCGCGCACGACCGTGATGCGGATCTGACCGGGGTAGGTCAGCTCCTCCTCGATCTGCTTGGCGATGTCGCGGGCGATGACCTGGGCCCCGATGTCGTCGACCTTGTCGGGCAGCACCATGACGCGGACCTCGCGACCGGCCTGCATGGCGAACACCTTCTCCACACCCTCGTGCGCGCCGGCGATGGCCTCGATGCGCTCGAGCCGCTGGACGTAGTGCTCGAGGCTCTCCCGCCGGGCGCCGGGCCGGCCGCCGCTGATGCCGTCGGCCGCCTGGGTCAGCACGGCCTCGACGGTGCGGACCTCGACCTCGTTGTGATGAGCCTCGATGGCGTGGACGACCTCGTCGTCCTCGCCGTACTTGCGCGCGATCTCGGCGCCGATGATCGCGTGGCTGCCCTCGACCTCGTGAGTGAGCGCCTTGCCGACGTCGTGCAGCACGGTGCAGCGCTTAAGCAGCACAGGGTCGAGACGAAGCTCGGCCGCCATCATGCCGGCGATGTGCGCCGACTCGACGAGGTGCTTGAGGACGTTCTGGCCGTAGGAGGTGCGGTAGCGGAGCCGACCGAGCAGGTTGATCAGCTCGGGGTGCATGTCGGTGAGGCCCACGTCGACCAGGGCGTCCTCGCCGGCTCGCTGGCACAGCGCCTCGACCTCGGCCTTGCTGCGCTCGTAGACCTCCTCGATCCGCTGCGGGTGGATGCGGCCGTCGAGCACGAGCTTGTCGAGGGTGATGCGGGCGACCTCGCGGCGCACCGGGTCGAAGGCCGACAGCAGCACGGCTTCGGGCGTGTCGTCGATGATCAGGTTGACGCCGGTCGTGGCCTCGAAGGCGCGGATGTTGCGGCCCTCGCGGCCGATGATGCGGCCTTTCATGTCGTCGCTCGGCAGGTGCAGCACGCTGACGACGGACTCGGCCGTCTGCTCGGTGGCGACCCGCTGGATCGCGAGCGTGACGATGCGCCGGGCGCGCTCCTCGCCCTGGTCGCGGGCCTCGGCCTCGATGTCGCGGACGATGATCGCGGCCTCGCGCTTGGCCTGCTGCTCGATGCCGCTCACCAGCTCGGCCTTGGCGTCGGCGGCAGTCAGCCCTGCGACTCGCTCGAGCTCGGCCTGCCGTTGCTCCGCCAGCTCGTCGACCTCGGCCCGGCGCCGCTCCAGCGCCGCCTCGGCCCCGGCGAGGTCGCGGTCGCGCTGCTCGACCCGCCGCTGCTCGCCGTCGAGGCGTTCCTCGCGCTCCGCGAGGCGCTGCTCGCGCCGCTCGAGGTCGGCCTTGAGGTCGGAGATCTCCTCGCGCAGCTGGCGCGCGTCGTCCTTGAGCGCGACCACCTCCTCCTCGGCCGTGCGCCGAGCGTCGAGGACGGTCTCGTTGGCGGCGAGCTCGGCGCGGCGGCGGATCTCCTCGGCGTCGCGCTCGGCGGCGCGGCGTACGCCGGCGCGGATCTCCTCGACCTCGGCCTCGTCGAGCGCTGCGGTACGCGATGCGGTCGCGGCGGCAGCAGCGGGAAAGCTGCCGGTCGCGCTGCCGGGCGCGGCCTGCTCGGGTGCTCGGAGCTCTGCCGCGGCGCCGGGGCGGACGAGCCGCTGCACCCGGACGAGGAGGGCGACCGCGGCGGCGAAGACGAGGAGGCCGGCGAGTAGCGCGACGGCGAGAACCGCCTCCATGATCGGTCCCCTTCCTCTGCCATCGGCACGGGGAACCGTGAAGGGCACCGGGACGGCGCGCCCCGCGGGGAGCCGGACGTGCTCGCCGCCGGAAGTCCGGTGCTGCGGTCAGCGCGTCGAGCGTGGGGTGCTCGACCGCCAGGTCGTTGTAAAGATCACGGTGTGGGAGAACGTGCCGGTCGTTGTGTGGTTGTCGGGTGGTGCCGTGGTGCGCGACGCCGGCTGCGGTGCCGCTATGTCGACGCTCGCCGCGGCCCGGTGGGCCGCGTGACGAGCTGGTTTCTGTCCGTGACCTGAGGCTAGGCGTGAGGCCGAACGAGGGTCAAGGTGAACCGCCGCCGTGACCGGCCCGGACCGACTCGTCGGCTGCGTCGAGCTGCTCGCGGACCACCCGCAGCGCGAGCGCCGGCGCATAGCCCTTGCGCGCGAGCATGCCGACGAGGCGCCGCTCGCGCACCTCTCGGGGCAGCCGCCCCGGTGCCGACATCCGCCGCCGCACCAGCTCGGCCGCCGCGGCCACCTCGTCGTCGACGTCGATCTGCGCGAGTGCGGCCGCGACGTGGTCGGCACCGACACCCCGCTGCCGCAGCTCGTGGCCGAGCGCGCGACGGGCGAGCCCGCGACCCGCGTGCCGGCTGGTGACCCAGGCGTCCGCGTAGGCGGCGTCGTCGACCAGCCCGACCTCGACGAACCGGTCGAGCACCGCCTCGGCCGCCGCCTGCGGGACGCCCCGCTTGGCCAGCGCGGCCGCGAGCTGCGCCCGGGTGCGCGGTGCGCCGGTCAGCAGCCGCAGGCAGATCGCGCGGGCCAGCTGCTCCGGATCGACGTCGTCCGGCACGTCAGAAGTCGACGTCGACCACCGGCTGCACCGGCACCGGCGCGTCGAGGTCGATGGGCGCATCGACCTGCGGGCCGATGCCGAGCTTCTCCTTGATGCGCTTCTCGATCTCGTCGGCGAGGTCGGGGTTGTCGCGCAGGAAGGCCCGGGCATTTTCCTTTCCCTGACCGAGCTGGTCGCCCTCGTAGGTGTACCAAGCGCCGGACTTGCGAACCAGGCCCTGCTCGACGCCGAGGTCGATCAACCCACCCTCGCGGCTGATGCCGACACCCCAGAGGATGTCGAACTCCGCCTGCTTGAAGGGCGGGGCGAGCTTGTTCTTCACGACCTTCACCCGGGTGCGGGAGCCGACCGCCTCCTGGCCGTCCTTGAGCGTCTCGATCCGCCGGACGTCGAGCCGCACGGAGGCGTAGAACTTCAGCGCCTTGCCGCCGGTCGTGGTCTCGGGAGAACCGAAGAACACGCCGATCTTCTCGCGGAGCTGGTTGATGAAGATGGCCGTGGTGCCGGTCGTGGACAGGGCGCCGGTGATCTTGCGCAGGGCCTGGCTCATCAGCCGGGCCTGCAGGCCGACGTGCGAGTCGCCCATCTCGCCCTCGATCTCGGCGCGCGGCACGAGCGCGGCGACCGAGTCGATGACGAGCACGTCGATCGCGCCGGAGCGGATCAGCATGTCGGCGATCTCCAGCGCCTGCTCGCCGGTGTCGGGCTGGCTGACCAGCAGCGCGTCGGTGTCGACGCCCAACCGCTTGGCGTAGTCGGGATCGAGCGCGTGCTCCGCGTCGATGAACGCCGCGATGCCGCCCTGCTTCTGCGCGCTGGCCACGGCGTGCAGCGCCACGGTCGTCTTGCCGCTGGCCTCGGGACCGTAGAGCTCGATCACCCGGCCGCGCGGCAGGCCGCCGATGCCGAGGGCGACGTCGAGCGCGATCGCGCCGGTCGGGATGACCTCGATCGGCGCCCGGACGTCGTCGCCGAGGCGCATGACCGCGCCCTTGCCGAACTGTCGCTCGATCTGCGACAGCGCGGTGTCGAGGGCCTTGTCGCGGTCGGGTGCTGCCATGAACCTCACCCCGTCGGGTCGAAGTGGTCGTGCCGTCGCCGGCGACGCTACGGACCGACGCCGACAGTTTTCGACGGGTCGGCCGGCATCTGTGGACGTGTCCCGTCGGCGTCCACAGTAGGCGAACATCTGTTCGATGCCAGCCGACACGCCGCGCCGATCCGGCGTACGCCGCAACCCCCCGAAGCACGGGGAGATCTCAGCGCTCGCGCGCCGGCACCTCCCAGTGGTCACAGACCGCGCGCCACACGTCCTTGGCCGACTCGCCCTCCGCGAGCGCCTGGTGGACCGTGCGCCCGCCGAGCTGGGGCAGCACCTGGTCGCGGGCGACGGAGTCGGCGTAGGCCGGCCCGAACCGCTTCTCCATCCGCCACCAGAAGTCCGTCAGCCGCACCCGTCCAGCGTATGGCCGGGCAGAACTGTCGGCGCGGCCCGCACACTGGTCCAATGGACTTCTCACCGGTGACGCGCGCATGGTTCGACGCGTCGTTCGCCGGGCCGACCGAGGCGCAGGTCGGCGCGTGGGAGGCGGTCGCCCGCGGCGACAACGCGCTGGTCGTCGCACCCACCGGCAGCGGCAAGACCCTCGCGGCGTTCCTGTGGTCGCTCGACCGGCTGGCGAGCGAGCCGGTGCCGGCCGACCGCACGCAGCGCTGCCGCGTCCTCTACGTCTCGCCGCTCAAGGCACTCGCCGTCGACATCGAGCGCAACCTGCGCGCGCCGCTGGCCGGCATGCGCGCAGCGGCGCAGCGGCTCGGTCTCACGCCCCCCGACATCGACGTCGGCGTGCGCACCGGCGACACCCCGCCCGAAGCCCGGCGCACGTTCGTCAAGCGCCCGCCGGACATCCTGATCACCACCCCGGAGTCGCTGTTCCTGCTGCTGACCAGCAGGTCCCGCGAGGCCCTTCGGACGGTCGAGACCGTCATCGTCGACGAGGTGCACGCGGTGGCCGCCACCAAGCGGGGCACCCACCTCGCGCTGTCGCTGGAGCGGCTCGACGCGCTGCGCGAACGGCCGGCCCAGCGCATCGGGCTGTCGGCCACGGTGCGCCCGGTCGACGAGGTGGCCCGGTTCCTCGGCGGCCCGCAGCCGGTGACCGTCGTCCAGCCGCCCACCGGCAAGCAGCTCGACCTGCAGGTCGTCGTCCCGGTCGCGGACATGCGCGAGCCGGGCGACGGCGTCGACGACGACGACCCGGAGCGCCGGGCCAGCCTCTGGCCGGCGGTCGAGGGCCGGGTGGCCGAGCTGATCGAGCAGCACCGGTCGACGATCGTCTTCGCCAACTCCCGGCGGCTGGCCGAGCGGCTCACCGCGCGGGTCAACGAGGTCAGTGGCAGGGAGATCGCCCGCGCCCATCACGGGAGCGTCAGCAAGGAGCAGCGGGCGGCGATCGAGGAGCAGCTGAAGGCCGGCACGCTGCCCGCGGTCGTGGCGACCAGCAGCCTGGAGCTCGGCATCGACATGGGCGCCGTCGACCTCGTCGTCCAGGTCGAGGCGCCGCCGTCGGTCGCGAGCGGGTTGCAGCGCATCGGGCGCGCGGGCCACCAGGTCGGCGCCGTGAGCCGGGGCGTGATGTTCCCCAAGTACCGCGGCGACCTGCTGTCGGCGGCGGTCGTCGCCGAGCGGATGTGCGCCGGTGCGATCGAGTCGCTGCGCTACCCGCGCAACCCGCTCGACGTGCTGGCCCAGCAGGTCGTCGCGATGGTGGCCATGGACGACTGGCACGTCGACGAGCTGCTGGCGGTCCTACGCCGCGCCGCCCCTTACGCCGAGCTGCCGCAGTCGGCCTACGACTCGGTCCTCGACATGCTGGCCGGGCGCTACCCGAGCGACGAGTTCGCCGAGCTGCGGCCGCGGCTGGTGTGGGACCGCGTCACCGGCATGCTCACCGGCCGGCCGGGTGCCCAGCGGCTCGCGGCGACGAGCGGCGGCACGATCCCCGACCGCGGCCTGTTCGGCGTCTTCCTCGCCGGCGAGGGCACCAGCCGGGTGGGCGAGCTCGACGAAGAGATGGTCTACGAGTCGCGGGTGGGCGACATCTTCACGCTGGGCTCGAGCTCGTGGCGGATCGAGGAGATCACCCACGACCGGGTGGTCGTCTCCCCCGCCCCCGGACTGGTGGGCAAGCTGCCGTTCTGGCACGGCGACGCGCCGGGCCGGCCGGTGGAGCTGGGCCGCGCGCTGGGGGCGTTCGTCCGCGAGCTGTCCCGTCTCGACGACGAGGGGGCGCGCGGTCGGCTGGTCGAGGCCGGCCTCGACAGCTGGGCGGCGGACAACCTGCTCGGCTACCTCGCCGAGCAGCGGGAGGCGACCGGCGCGCTGCCCGACGACCGCACGATCGTCGTCGAACGCTTCCACGACGAGCTCGGCGACTGGCGCATCGTCGTGCACTCGCCGTTCGGCGCGCAGGTGCACGCGCCGTGGGCCCTGGCGCTGACCGCGCGGCTGCGCGAGCGCTACGGCGTCGAGGCACAGGCGATGCACACCGACGACGGCATCGTGCTGCGGCTCCCGGAGACCGACGCGCCCCCGCCCGCCGACGCCCCGGTGTTCGACGCCGACGAGGTGGAGGCGGTGGTGCGGGCCGAGCTCGGCGGGTCGGCACTGTTCGCCAGCCGGTTCCGCGAGTGTGCGGCCCGGGCGCTGCTGCTCCCCCGGCGCCAACCCGGGCGACGCGCCCCGCTGTGGCAGCAGCGGCAACGGTCGGCACAGCTGCTGTCCGTGGCCGGCGACTACGGCTCGTTCCCGGTGATCCTCGAGGCGATGCGCGAGTGCCTGCAGGACGTCTTCGACGTCCCGGGGCTCGTCGGGCTGATGCGCGACGTCGAGAGCCGGGCGATCCGCGTGGTCGAGGTCGAGACGCAGCTGCCGTCGCCGTTCGCGCAGTCGCTGCTGTTCGCCTACGTCGGCGCGTTCATGTACGACGGCGACGCGCCGCTCGCCGAGCGGCGCGCCCAGGCGCTCAGCCTCGATCCCCAGCTGCTCGCCGAGCTGCTCGGGCAGGCACAGCTGCGCGAGCTGCTCGACCCGCACGCCGTCGAAGAGGTCGAGCGCGAGCTGCAACGGCTGCCGTCCGACCGGCACGTGCACGATGCCGAGGGAGTTGCCGACCTCCTGCGCCTGCTCGGCGACCTCACCACCGCGGAGGTCGCCGCCCGCGGCGGCCGGCCGGAGTGGCTCGAGCAGCTTGCCGGGCAGCGGCGGGTCATCGGCGTGCGAGTCGGGGGCGAGGACCGCTGGGCGGCGGTCGAGGACACCGGGCGGCTGCGCGACGGGCTCGGGGTGCCCCCGCCGGTCGGCGTACCCATGGCCTTCCTCGAACCCGTGGCGGACCCGCTGGCCGACCTCGTCGGCCGCTATGCCCGCACGCACGGGCCCTTCGAACCTTCCGACGTCGCCGCCCGGCTGGGCCTGGGCGTCGCGGTCGTGGAGCAGACGCTGCGACGGATGGGCGCGTCGGGCCGGGTCGCGCAGGGGGAGTTCCGCCCCGCCGGCACCGCGCTGGAGTGGTGCGACGTGGAGGTGCTGCGCCGCCTGCGCCGCCGCTCGCTCGCCCGGTTGCGCCAGGAGGTGGAGCCGGCGCCCGTCGTGGCGCTCGCCCGGTTCCTGCCGGCCTGGCAGCAGGTCGGTCCGGCCGCCGCCCGGGGTCACGACGCCCTGCTACGCGCGATCGAGCAGCTGCAAGGCGCGTCGGTGCCGGCATCGGCGCTCGAGTCGCTGGTCCTGCCGGCGCGGGTCGTCGACTACAGCCCGGCCATGCTCGACGAGCTGTGCGTGGCCGGCGAGGTGGTCTGGGCCGGTCAGGGAGCGCTGCCGGGCGGCGACGGGTGGCTCGCGCTCTACCCCGCCGACGGCGCCCCGCTGCTCCTGCCGGCCCCGGACCAGGAGGCGGTCGCGACGCCGCTGCACGCCCAGCTGCTGGCCGCCATGGCCGAGGGCGGTGCGCTGTTCTTCCGGTCGCTGTCCGACCGGGTCGGCTCGCTCGACGACCCGGCCCTGGTCGCCGCGCTCTGGGACCTGGTCTGGTCCGGGCACGTCTCCAACGACACCCTCGCGCCGGTGCGCGCGCTGCTCGGCGGCAGTGGCCGCGCCCGCCGCCCGTCCCGGGCCCAGGCGCGACCGGGCTTCCGCCGGCGGCCCGCGCTGCCGAGCCGCACCGGCCCGCCGACGGTGGCGGGCCGCTGGTCGCTGCTGCCCGACCGCGACACCGACCCGACCCGGCGCGCCCACGCCGTCGCGGAGACGCTGCTCGACCGGCACGGTCTGGTAACCCGCGGCGCGGTGGCGGCCGAACGGGTCCCCGGCGGCTTCGCCGGCGTATACCGGGTGCTCAGCGCGTTCGAGGAGGCCGGGCGCGTCCGCCGCGGCTACTTCGTCGAGACGCTGGGGGCCGCGCAGTTCGCCGTGCCGGGGGCGGTCGACCGGATGCGCGCCCTCGGCCGGGCCCAGCCGCAACCCGAGCCCTGGCAGGTCTCGACCCGTCGCACCGACGCCACGTCGGGCGGGGCGCTGGTGCTCGCGGCGACCGACCCGGCCAATCCCTACGGCGCCGCGTTGCCCTGGCCGCCGCGCGCCGAGGAGTCCGGCCACCGGCCCGGGCGCAAGGCCGGCGCCCTCGTCGTGGTCGTCGAGGGCGAGCTCGTGCTCTACGTCGAGCGGGGCGGCAAGTCGCTGCTGTCATGGACCGACGACCCCGAACGGCTGCAGCCGGCGGTCGACGCGCTGGCGCTCGCCGTGCGCGAGGGCGGCCTCGGGCGACTCGCGGTCGAGCGGGCCGACGGCGAGGGCGTGCTCGACTCGCCGCTCGCGGTCGCGATGCAGGCCGCGGGTTTCCACCCCAGCCCCCGCGGGCTGCGCCTGCGCGCCTGACCCTGGCGGGTGACACTGGGACGTGCCCGAAGGAGACACCGTCTGGCGCGCCGCCCGCCAGCTCGACGCGGCGCTGGCGGGCCGGCCGCTGGTCGCCGCCGACCTGCGGGTGCCGCGGCACGCGACCGCCGACCTCGTCGGGCGCACGGTCGTCGCGACGGCCTCCCGCGGCAAGCACCTGCTCACCCGGCTCGACGGCGGGCTGACCCTGCATTCGCACCTGGGCATGGAGGGCAGCTGGCGGGCCTATCCCGCCGGGCGTCGCTGGCCCGGCCCGGCCTGGCAGATCCGCGCCGTCCTGCAGACCGCGGAGACGACCGCGGTCGGCTACCGCCTGCACCGGCTCGACCTGCTGCGGACCGGCGACGAGGCGCGGGTCGTCGGCCACCTCGGTCCCGACGTGCTCGGCGCCGACTGGGACGTGACCGAGGCCGTCCGCCGGCTGCGCGCCGACCCCGCCCGGGAGGTGGGCGACGCGCTGCTCGATCAGCGCAACCTGGCCGGCATCGGCAACGTCTACAAGGCCGAGGCGCTGTTCGCCACCGGCGTCTCCCCCTGGCTGCCGGTCGGGCAGGTGCCCGACCTCGACCTCGTCGTACGAACCGCGCACGCGCAGATGACCCGCAACCGCGACGTCGTGCGGCGGGTCACCACCGACGGCCCGGGCTCACCGCGGCACTGGGTCTTCGAGCGCGCCGGCCGCCCGTGCCGGCGCTGCGGCACGATCGTGTCGGCGGCGCGGCAGGGCGAGCAGCAGCGGATGACGTACTGGTGCCGCCGCTGCCAGCCGGGACCCGACCCGGCCGGGTGATCGAGTCAGGCCGCGGCGACGACGTGACCGTCGGAGACCCGGGCCTCGGCACGGTCGATCGGTGCGACGGTCGCGGTCGCGACCGTCGCGACCTCGGCGCCGACCGCCTCGGTGCCGGCCATCTCGTCGCCCACCTCGCGCAGCACGTCGGCGAGCGGCACCTCGAGCGCGTCGCAGATCGCGGCCAGCAGCTCGGAGGAGGCCTCCTTGACGCCGCGCTCGACCTCGGAGAGGTAGCCCATCGAGATGCGCGCCTCGGCCGAGACCTCGCGCAGGGTGCGCGCCTGCTGCTGCCGGTGCCGACGCAGCACGTCGCCGAGCAGGCTGCGGAGCAGAACCATCGGGCGCTCCTTCCCGCGAGGTCGGCCGGACGCACCTGGTGGCGCGCGGTGAGTGTCAACGGTACCCGTCGGCGGGGACAGCGGCACGTTCCTCAGCGCGGTGCGTCCCAGGGCCGGGCGAACTCGAGGTGCCGCCGGAGCAGGTCGAGGGCGGCCACGACCGTGTAGCCACGCACCCGCTCGCGGTCGCCGGACAGCCGCAGCGGGCGCACCCGGTGACCGCCGGGCCCGGCCAGGCCGACGAAGACCGTGCCGACGGGCTGCCCGTCCTGCGGGTCGGGCCCGGCCACGCCCGTGGTCGACAGGCCATAGGTGGCGCCGAGCCTGCGGCGTACGCCGTCGGCCATCGCGACCGCCACCTCGGCCGACACCGCGCCCCCGGCGAGCGCGTCGGCGGGTACGTCGAGCAGGGTGCGCTTGAGGTCGGTCGCGTAGGACACCACACCGCCCCGGAAGGTCGCGGAAGAGCCGGGCATCTCGGTCAGAGCCGCGCCGAGCCCCCCTCCGGTGAGCGACTCCGCCGACGCGACCGTCGCCCCGGCGGTGGCGAGCAGCCGGTGCACGGCCCCGTCCAACGTGTCACCGTCGACGCCGTAGACTGCCTCGCCGAGCACGCGGCGAATCTCCTTCTCCACCGGGGAGATCAGCGCATCGGCCGCCGCGCGGTCGGCGGCGTGCGCGGTCAGGCGCAACCGCACCCGGCCACCCGCGGGGAGGAAGGCGAGAGTCGGGTTGCCCGCGGCATCGAGGCCGGTCACGACGTCGGCGAGCGCTTCGGCCAGCACCGACTCGTAGACGCCGGCGGTGTGGATGACCCGCGAGACGATGGCGGCGGGGCGGCCGGCCCGGGCGAGCAGGTCCGGCAGCACGGCGGTGGTGAACATCGCCTCCATCTCGTGCGGGACGCCCGGCATCGCGTAGACGGCCCGATCGTCGACCACCAGCCGGATCCCGGGCGCGGTGCCGCGGTCGTTGGGCAGCGCCGTCGCGCCCTCGGGCAGGTCGGCCTGCACGAGGTTGCGCGCCGGCATCTGCCGGCCGAGGGCCGCGTAACGGTCGCGCAGTCCCTGCACCAGAGCCGGCTCACGGCGCAGCGCGACGCCGGCGAGAGCGGCCACCGCATCACGGGTCAGGTCGTCGTGCGTCGGCCCGAGACCTCCCGTGACGACGACGGCGTCCGCAACCGCCAGCGCGTCGCGCAGCGCTGCCGCGATGACGCCGACCTCGTCCCCGACGACGACGCTGCGGCCCACGTCGATGCCGGCATCGGCCAGCCGCCGGCCGAGCCAGGCGGCGTTGCCGTTGACGATGTCGCCGAGCAGCAGCTCGGTGCCGACGGCCAGCAGGTCGACCCTCATCGGGTGGTCCGGCGCGCGGCCTCCCGGTGCGCGCGCTTGCGGGCGGTGCGCTCGCTTCCCCGCCGCAACGTCCAGGCCCGGGCGATGTAGTCGGCGCCGGTGACCAGCGTGACGACGACGGCGGCCATGAGGACGGCGAAGCGCATGTCGTGCGGCCAACCGCCCGGCAGCGGCAGCACGTAGAGCCCGATGGCGACACCCTGCAGGAACGTCTTGACCTTCCCGCCGCGGCTGGCCGGGATCACGCCGTGGCGAATCACGATGAACCGCAGCAGTGTCACGCCGAGCTCGCGGGAGAGCACGACGCCGGTGACCCACCACGGCACGCCCCCGAGTGTGGACAGGCCGATCAGCGCGGCACCGATCAACGCCTTGTCGGCGATGGGGTCGGCGATCTTGCCGACGTTGGTGACCAGCCCACGGCTGCGGGCGAGGTCGCCGTCGATGCGATCGGTGATCGACGCCACCGCGAACGCCACGAAGGCCCCGACCCGCCAGCCGGTGGCGTGTCCGCCGTCAGCGAAGAGCAGGGCGACGAACACCGGCACCAGGAGCAGTCGCAGCAGCGTCAGACCGTTGGCGATGTTGACGACGCGGGCCGTCGTCGCGGGCACGGCCGCCGGGTCGGGCGTGGGCTCGGGCACCAGCGCCTGCGCGGCCTCCCTCACGCGCGATCCGCCAGCGGCTCGGCGACGAGGTCGATCCCGACGGTGCCGGTGACCCTGGCGCGGACGACGTCGCCGACCGCCGGCGACCCGGCGCCGACCACCGTGGTCACCCCGTCGACCTCGGGTGCCTGGTGCTCGGCCCGACCCTCAGCGGTGTCGCCGTCGACCGACTCGACGAGCACGTCGACGACCTCGCCGATCCGCTCCTCCGCGCGCTGCGCGGTGAGCTCCTCGACCAGCCGGCCGATCCGGTCCACGCGCCGCGAGACCGTGTCGACGCGGACCTTGCCGTCGAGTCCGGCGGCCTCCGTGCCGTCCTCGTCGGAGTAGCCGAAGACGCCGACCGCGTCGAGGCGGCCCGCGGAGAGGAACCGCTCGAGCTCCGCGACGTCTGCACGCGTCTCGCCCGGGAAGCCGACGATGACGTTGGACCGGGCACCGGCCAGGGGCGCGCGGTCGCGGATCTGCGCCAGCAGCGACAGGAACCTCTCGGTGTCGCCGAAGCGGCGCATGCGCCGCAGCACCGGGCCGCTCGCATGCTGGAACGACAGGTCGAAGTACGCCGCCACGCCGGGCGTCGACGTCATGACCTCCACCAGCGACGGCCGCATCTCGGCCGGCTGCAGGTAGGAGACCCGGACCCGGGCGATGCCCGGCACCGCGGCCAGGTCGGGGAGCAGGCGCTCGAGCAGCCGCAGGTCTCCGAGGTCCTTGCCGTAGGACGTGGAGTTCTCGCTGACCAGGACGAGCTCGCGGACGCCCTGCCCGGCCAGCCAGGTGGCCTCGGCAAGCAGGTCGTCAGGCGCGCGCGACACGAACGAGCCGCGGAACCCCGGGATCGCGCAGAACGCGCAGCGCCGGTCACAACCGGACGCGATCTTCAGTGCCGCCACCGGGCCGCCCTGCAGCCGGTGCCGCAGCGGCGTACGGAACCGCGGCGCCGGGCCGGCGGGCCGGTCCCCGTGCCCGGGTACGGGCAGCGCCACCGACGAGCGCGCGACGGGACTGATCGGCAACAGCGTGCGCCGGTCGCGCGGGCGGTGCGGGACCAGCGGGCGGCCGGCGAGCACGTCATCGAGCCGGGCGCCGATCTGGGCGTAGTCGTCGAACGAGAGGACCGCGTCGGCCTCCGGCAGCTCACGGGCCAGCTCCGCGCCGTAACGCTCGGCGAGGCACCCGACCGCGACCACGCGCCGGCCGGTGTCGGCGGCGGCCAGCAGCGTGTCGATGGAGTCCTTCTTGGCCGACTCGACGAAGCCGCAGGTGTTGACCAGCACCGCGTCTGCGGCGTCCGGGTCGTCGACGACCCGCCACCCGTCGGCGGTCAGCCGGCCGGCCAGCTCCTCGCTGTCGACCTCGTTGCGGGCGCAGCCGAGCGTGACGACAGCGACCGACCGGGACACCCGTCCAGGGTATCCGCCGGGGGCGAGACGGCGATCAGCCTGCGGCGCTGGCGAAATCGGCCGGTGTGAACGTCAACCGGGCCACGTTGCCCTGCCCCGGAGGCGCCCCGATCTCGTGGTTGTTGACGACCAGCTGGACGGCCGGCGCGTTGCCGATGACCAGGTGCAGCGCGGTCTTGTCGGCGAAGGTCCGGGTGTCGCCCTGGCGCAGCAGGCCCTCGAAAAGTGCCTGGCCGGCGGCGTTCTTGACCGACAGCCAGGTGGTGTCACCCGTCACCCGGATCAGCACGGTGACCTGGTCGCGCGGCACCGCGGCCACGGCGTTGCTCGGGGCAGTCGCCGGGGTGGACCCGACGCTCGACGGCGTGGCCAGAGGGGTCGCCGCCCGGGTGGGCCGCGGCGGGGAGGCGGTGTTGTTGTTCGACGACCCGGACGACAGGGCCAGCTCCACGCCGGCGATCGCGCAGACCACGACCAGCACCAGCACCATCGCGGCGCGCCAGTTGGGGCGCCGGCTCGCACTCGGCTCGGACAGGTCGGTGTCCATCGGTTGGGTGGGCGCCACCGGCACCGGCGTACCGCCGTGCGCCTTGTCGTA
Organism: Mycobacteriales bacterium; assembly: GCA_035690485.1. NCBI lineage: Bacteria > Bacillati > Actinomycetota > Actinomycetes > Mycobacteriales > Mycobacteriales bacterium. The sequence continues at coordinate 30,740 of DASSKL010000019.1, forward strand.
CTGGGCCACCAGCGGCTCGGCGTCGATGCCGACCACGTGCGCGATGCTGCGGATGTGGCCGCGGGCGTAGAAGTCACCGCCGCAGTGCGAGTAGTCGTCCGCCTCGATCCACCGGATCAGCTGGCCGCGGATGCGTGTCGAGGCCGCCACGTCCTCGACGCTGAGCCCGCGGGCCTCGCGTGCCTGCGCGAGCGACTGACCGACGGTGGCGTCGGACATGGGGAAGAGCCTCCTCCCACCGGTGACGACTTCGTGCGACAACGGCGTGCATGGGGTCAACAGCGACGTGCTGCACCGTGGGCGAAGCCAGTGTAGGTGCCGCGGGGGCCGTTGTGCCCAGCCCGGTGCCGGCGGTCGTCAGCCGCCGCGCAACGTGACCAGGATCCCCGCGAGCTCCTCCGGTCGCACCAGCACGTCACGTGCCTTGGAACCCTCCGACGGCCCGACGATGCCGCGGCTTTCCATCAGGTCCATGAGCCGGCCGGCCTTGGCGAAGCCCACGCGCAGCTTGCGCTGCAGCATCGACGTCGAGCCGAACTGCGTGCTCACGACGAGCTCGACGGCCTGCAGCAGCAGGTCGAGGTCGTCGCCGATCTCCTCGTCGATCTCGCGGGTGCTCTCGCCACCGCCGAAGACGTCCTCGCGGAACGCGGGTTCCATCTGCTCCCGGCAGTGCCGCACCACCCGCTCGATCTCGGTCTCGGTGACGAGGGCGCCCTGCAGGCGGATCGGCTTGCCCGCCCCCATCGGCAGGAACAGCGCGTCGCCGAGCCCGACGAGCTTCTCGGCGCCGGGCTGGTCGAGGATCACCCGGCTGTCGGCCAGGCTCGACGTGGCGAAGGCCAGCCGGCTCGGCACGTTGGCCTTGATCAGCCCGGTGACGACGTCGACGCTCGGCCGCTGGGTCGCGAGCACCAGGTGGATGCCGGCGGCACGGGCGAGCTGGGTGATGCGGACGATCGCGTCCTCGACGTCGCGGGGAGCGACCATCATCAGGTCGGCGAGCTCGTCGATGATGACGAGGATGTAGGGGTAGGGCGCGTAGACCCGTTCGCTGCCGGGCGGCGGCTTGAGCTTGCCCGAGCGCACCGCGCGGTTGAAGTCGTCGACGTGCTTGTAGCCGCTGGCGGCCAGGTCGTCGTAGCGCAGGTCCATCTCCCGCACGACCCACTGCAGCGCCTCGGCCGCCTTCTTCGGCTGCACGATGATCGGGGTGACGAGGTGCGGGATGCCCTCGTAGTGGTTGAGCTCGACCCGCTTGGGGTCGACGAGCACCAGGCGCACCTCGTCGGGCGTGGCCCTGGTGAGGATCGACGTGATCAGCGTGTTGATGCACGTCGACTTGCCGGAGCCGGTCGCACCCGCGACCAGGATGTGCGGCATCTTCGCGAGGTTGGCGACGATGAAGCGGCCCTCGACGTCCTTGCCCAACCCCACGACGAGCGGGTGGTGGTCGCTCGTCGCCGGGTGCGAGCGCAGCACGTCGCCGAGGCTGACCACCTCGCGGTCGGTGTTGGGGATCTCGACACCGATCGCCGACTTGCCAGGGATCACGTCGATGATGCGGACGTCGGGACTCGCGACGGCGTAGGCGATGTTGCGCTGCAACGCCTTGATGCGCTCGACCTTGACCGCCGGGCCGAGCGCGACCTCGTAGCGGGTGACGGTGGGGCCGCGGGTGAAGCCGACGACCGACGCGTCGACGTCGAACTCATCGAAGACCTGCGACAGCGACTCGATGACGGTGTCGTTGGCCTTGGTCCGGGTCTTCGGCGGGGAGCCGTCGCCGAGCAGGTCGGGCGGCGGCAGCCGGTAGTCGCCGTCCTGCGCGGTCAGCGCCAGCTGCTCGGCCCGGGTCGGGGACGCCGTGTGCTGCGGCGGCACCACCACGGGTGCCGCCGGCTCGGGAGTGACCTCGGTCGGGTCGGCGACGAGCGGCGACACGTCGAACGGCGCCGAGTCGAGCGGCTCCGCCATCGACCCCTGCCGGCGGCGCGGGCGGCTGCGGCGCAACGGGGGCAGCGCCTCGTCGGCGGCCGGCTCGCCCTCGACCGGCGCACGGCGGCGGAGCAGCCGATCGCGCAGCAGGGCCAGCCGCTGCGGGATCGCGTGGACGGGGGTGGCGGTCAGGACGAGCACGCCGAACAGCGCGAGCAGCACGAGCAGCGGGCCGGCCAGGTAGCCGGTGACCGCGCGGGCGAGGGGCTCCCCCGCGATCACGCCGACGACGCCGCCGGCGGCGCGGCGGCCGGCGCCGGTCTGGGGCAGCCCGTGGACCACGTGCAGCAGGCCGAGGACGCCGAGCGCCAGCGCGGCCCACCCGATGATCAAGCGGCCGCGACCGGCCGGGTCGGAGGGCCGGCGCAGGAAGCGCCAGCCGGCGCCGAGCAGCACCAGCGGAACCGCGGCGGAGCCGGCCCCCACGAGGGTGCGGATGACGCCGGCGACGCCGTGGCCGAGCGGGCCGGCGCCGTGCCACCAGACCCCGACGGCGGCGACGAGAGCAAGGGCGAGGGCGGCCAGGCCGAGGCCGTCGCGCCGGTGCGCCGGGTCCAGCTCGCGCGCGCCCCGACCGGTGCTGCGGGCGAGCCCGCCGACGGCCCGGGCGATGAGCATCCACACCCCCGCGACCAGGCGGGCGAGTGCCCTCAGCAGCCGCCCGGGCAGGCCGGGACCGGCGGGCCGGCGCGCGGACGGCCGCCGCGTCGAGGAACGGTTGGCCGTGCGGCCACGGCTCGGCGGCGTACGCCGCTTCGCCGGCGCCCGGCCGGTGGCGGGCGCGGCGCGGGTTGCGGTCGAGCCCCGGGTCGGCATGGTGATCAGCCTACGGCGTAGGCCTCAACTGTCACAGCAGCAACAGTGCGGGCGCGTCGCCGCGGGGGACGGCGGGTCGCGATCAGATCTCGACGACCACCGGGATGATCATCGGGCGCCGCCGGTAGGTGTCGTTGACCCACTTGCCGACGATGCGCCGCACGATCTGCTGCAGCTGGTGCACCTCGGCCACGCCCTCGCGAGCGGCGTCGGCGAGGGCGTCCTCGATCAGTGGGCGCACCTCGTCGAAGCGGTCGACGTCCTCGGTGAAGCCGCGGGCGAGGATCTCCGGTCCGGCGGTCACCTTGCCGCTGGTGGAGTCGACCACGGTGACGATCGTGACGAACCCTTCGTTGCCGAGGATGCGGCGGTCCTTCAGCGACGACTCGGCCACGTCGCCGACCGCGAGCCCGTCGACGTAAACGTAGCCGCACGGGATCTGCCCGACGACCGAGGCCTTTCCGTCGACGAGATCGACGACGACACCGTCGTCCGCGAGCACGACGTTGTCGCGGGGAACGCCGGCGGCCGCGGCGAGTGCGGCGTGGGCGCGCAGGTGGCGCCACTCCCCGTGCACCGGCATGAGGTTGCTCGGCCGGGTGGCGTTGAGGACGTAGAGCAGCTCGCCGGCCGGGGCGTGCCCGGAGACGTGCACGAGTGCGACGTCCTTGTGCACGACGTTGGCGCCCCACCGGGCCAGTCCGTTGATGACGCGGTAGACCGCGGTCTCGTTGCCGGGCACCAGCGAGGAGGCGAGGACGATCGTGTCGCCCGGCTCGATGCGGATCGTGCGGTGGTCACGGTTGGCCATCCGCGACAGCGCCGACATCGGCTCGCCCTGCGAGCCGGTCGACACGAGCACGACCCGGTCGGGCGGCATCTCCTCGGCCTGGCGCAGGTCGACGACCAGGTCGCCGGGCATCCTCAGGTAGCCCAGGTCGCGGGCGATGCCCATGTTGCGGACCATCGACCGGCCGACGAACGCGACCTTGCGGCCGTGCTTGTGCGCCACGTCGAGCACCTGCTGCACGCGGTGCACGTGGCTGGCGAAGCAGGCGACGATCACCCGGCGGCCGGCGCCGCGGAAGACCTCCTCGAGCACCGGACCGATCTCGCGCTCGGACACGACGAAGCCGGGCACCTCGGCGTTGGTGGAGTCCGACAGCAGCAGGTCGACGCCCTCCCGGCCCAGCCGGAAGAAGCCGCCGAGGTCGGTGAGCCGGCCGTCGAGCGGCAGCTGGTCCATCTTGAAGTCGCCGGTGTGCAGCACGAGCCCGGCCGCCGTGCGGATCGAGACGCCGAGCGCGTCGGGGATCGAGTGGTTGACGGCGAAGAACTCGCACTCGAACGGCCCGAACCGCTGCACCTGCCCCTCGCGCACGACCTGCGTCTGCGGCGAGATGCGGTGCTCGTCGAGCTTGCCCTGCAGCAGCGCGAGCGTGAGCCGCGAGCCGACGATCGGGACGTCGGGGCACTCCCGCAAGAGGTAGGGAACGGCGCCGATGTGGTCCTCGTGCCCGTGGGTGAGGATCACGGCCTCGAGGTCGTCCCACCGGTCGCGCAGGTAGGTGAAGTCGGGCAGGATCAGGTCGACGCCCGGCTGCTCCGTCTCGGGGAAGAGCACCCCGCAGTCGACGACGAGCAACCTGCCGCGGTGCTCGAAGACCGTCATGTTGCGGCCGATCTCGCCCAGGCCGCCGAGCGCGACGACCCGCAGCCCGTCGGCCGGCAGCGGGGGCGGCGGGCCCAGCTCGGGGTGCGGGTGGCTCATGCCGCGACCGCCGCGGCGCGCCCGGCGGACCTGCTCACAGGCTGATCCCGGCGTCGGCCAGGTCCCGGCGCAGCTGCCCGACCTCGTCGTCGGTCGCGTCGACCAGCGGCGGCCGCACGGGCCCGGCGGGCAACCCGGCCAGCCGCAGCGCCGCCTTCGACATGATCGCGCCCTGAGTGCGGAAGAACCCGGCGTAGGCCGGCAGCAGCGAGCGGTTGATCTCGATCGCCCGTCGCACGTCGCCGGCGGCATGCGCCGCCACGAGGTCGACGAGCCGCCGGCTGACCAGGTGGCCGGGCACGCTGACCACGCCGACCGCGCCGACCGCGAGCAGCGGCAGCGTGAGGATGTCGGTGCCGGAGTAGTAGGCGAGGTCGGTGCGGGCCAGCACCTCGGTGGCCGCCGCCAGGTCGTCCTTGGCGTCCTTCACCGCGACGATCCGCTCGTGCTCGGCCAGTCGCACCAGCGTCTCGGTCGCGATCGGGACGCCGGAGCGGCCGGGAATGTCATAGAGCATCGACGGCAACCCGGTCGCGTCGGCGACCGTGCGGAAGTGGTGCAACAACCCGGCCTGCGGGGGCTTGGAGTAGTAGGGCGTCACGACCAGCAGGCCGTGGGCGCCGGCCTTCTCGGCCTGCCGGGCCAGCTCCACGGTGTGCGCGGTGTCGTTGGTGCCGACACCCGCGACCACGTGCGCCCGGTCGCCGACGGCCTCGACGACGGCACGGAGCAGCCGCTCCTTCTCCTCGTCGGTGGTGGTCGGCGACTCCCCCGTCGTACCGCTGATGACGAGCCCGTCGCACCGCTCGTCGACGAGGTGGGCGGCCAGCCGCTGGGCGCCATCGAGGTCGAGCGCGAGGTCGTCGGTGAACGGCGTCACCATCGCCACGAGGACGCGGCCGAACGGTGTGGCCGGCGACCCGCCGGGTGTTGCAGCCATGAGCGAACGCTACCCGCCTCGCCCGGCGGGCACCGTCACGCCTGCGCCGCGCGCCGCCCCTCGCGCAGCGCGGTGACCTCGGTGCCGATGTCACCGGCCAGCGCCTGCGGGTCCTCACCCGGAAGCACGGACAGCGACTCGACCGCACCGGCGCGCACCTGGTCGGCCATCGTCACCAGGTCGCGCACCCGCTCCGTCGCCGCGCGCAGCTGTGCGGGGTCGGGGCGGCCCCGGCCCAGCGCGGCGAGGGTCGCGTCATGCGCCCGGGCGAGGCTTTCGAGCCGGTCGAGCAGCGCGGGCAGGTCACCGACGGGGGCGTGCGCGCGGACGGCGTCGCGGACGGCGCCCCGGGCCGCGTCGACCGCGCGGCCGAGCCGCCAGCGCAGCACCCCGATCCGCGGAGATCCGCCACCGGCGAGGCGCAGCGCCAGCAACATCTGCTGCACGAACGGCTCCTCGCGCGCGGTGAGCACCTGACGCACCCGGCGGCGGAACAGCAGCATCGTGCGCACGGCGCTGCCCACCGCGAACACCATCAGGATGACGGCAACGGCGACGAGCACCTCGGGGACGAGCACCCCTTCACCGTACGCCGGAACCGGGGCCGCCCCGGCCCGAAATCACGCGACGGATCAGGGGCTGACGCGGCCGAACTCGTTGAACGACTGGTAGGTCAGCGGCATCAGCCGGGCGAAGTGCTCCTCCATCTGCTCGGCGACCATCTCGATCTCCCGCTGGGGGAAGCTCGGGAACATCGACCCCTCGCGCTTGGTGCGCAGCGACAGGAAGTGCATGAGGGCACGGGCGTTGCAGGAGGCGTACATCGACGAGTAGGTCGCCACGGGCAGGACGCCGCGGGCCACCTCGCGGGCGACGCCGGCGGCGAGCATCTGCTCGTAGGCCTGGTAGGCCGCGGCACAGGCGCCGCGGGTGGCCTCCTCGACGATCGCGTGCTGCTCCGGCGTGCCGTCGACGAACGTGTAGGCGCCCGCCTTGCCCTCCTGCACCAGCGCCCGCTGCGGGCCCGGCACGTAGAAGACCGGCTTGAGCTGGCGGTAGCGCCCGCTCTCCTCGTTGTAGGAGAACGTGCGGTGGCGCATGTGCTCGCGGAAGACGAAGATCGGCGCCCGCACCAGGAACGTGAAGTGCGAGTGCTCGAACGGGCTGCCGTGCCGGTCGCGCATCAGGTAGCGGATCAGGCCGGCGGAGCGCGACGGGTCCTGGTCGGCGGCCTCCAGCGACTTCTCCCCCGCCGTGGACACCCGGGCGGCCCACACGACGTCGGCATCGGACGCGCTGGCCTTCACGAGCTCGACGGTGACGTCGCTGCGGAACTCGATGTCGTGCTCGCCCATGGCCGCCAACCTAACTCCGCGCACCGACCATCGCCGGTCAACGACGCTCTGGCGTCGCCGGATGGTCATGATCACGGAGGCTCGGTCACGGGGGGTCAGAAGACCGGGATGATGTCCTCCGCGCCGATCTCCCCCACGTCGACGCCGGAGATGTCGAGCTCGGGGATGCTGGGGAACTCGATGCCCCACCGGTCGACGATCTTGCGAACCCGCGCGATCGCCGTACGCCAGTTGTCGGCCTGCTCCTCGTAGCCGAGGATGCCGAGCCCCGCGTCGCGGGCGATGCCGATGAGCACCCGGTGGTTGTCGAGGAAGTACGGCGGCAGGTCCCAGAACTGCGCCGGCGGCTCCCAGAGGATCATCGACAGGAACACGAAGCCGGCCCGCAGCTGCTTGGTCACCTGGACCTTGTGGGCGTCGGTCAGCCCGGGCCAGTCCTGCTCCAGGATCGTCATGCAGATCTGCAGATGACGGGCCTCGTCGCGGCCGATGCGGGTGAAGATCTCCTCGAACACCGGGTTGCGGGCACCGGTCGCCATCATCCGGAACAGCGTGGACGACGCGACCTCACCCATCATGAAGCTGGTGAAGACGACCGCGAGCGGGTGCTTGCCGAGGCTGGCCGAGTAGCCGTTCCAGTAGCGCCCGCCGTTGTGGTAGAGCCAGCCGATGTTGTTGTGGGCCGCGCGCTGGAGGTCGGTGCGCGGCTCCCAGTCGAGCGGCCCGCCCGGCCAGAGCAGCCCGATCGCCCGCTGGCAGCACTCCTCGTGGTTCATCTCGTCGCGGGTGATCGAGAAGAAGCACTTGCGGACCGGGTCCTCCTCGTGCTGCTCGAAGGCGTGGATCGTGGCCCGGGCGAAGACCGCCGGGCCGCTCGCGTCGAAGTTGGCCAGCAGCGCCCACCAGTAGGCCATGGCGAGGCGTTCGTCCTCGGTGTAGCGCTCCGGCGCCAGGGCGTCCCACGGCAGGTCGGCGGGGTTCCACAGCGCGCGCTTGGACTTCTCGTAGATCTCGGCGAGCTTGGGGGTCTCGACCCGCCACTCCATCGGGTAGATGTTCGGCTGCGGGATCACCGGCGCGGGCCAGAAACCACCCTCGGGGATGTGCAGCGCGCGCTCGGGCACGGCCTACCTCCTCGGCTTGCTCCCATGGGACGCCCGCGCGGGAGCGCCGTCAAGCACCCGGAGGGGCGCGTCAGTCGAGGCCTAGGAGCGACTCGAGCCCGACCGTGAGGCCGGGCCGGCGGCGGACCTCGCGGACGGCGAGGAGCACGCCGGGCATGAACGACGACCGGTGCAGGGAGTCGTGGCGGATGGTGAGCGTCTCCCCCTCGGTGCCGAGCAGCACCTCCTGGTGGGCGACGAGCCCGGCCAGACGGATGCCGTGCACGGGGATGCCGGCCACGTCGGCCCCGCGCGCGCCCGGCAGCCCGGTCGCCGTCGCGTCGGGCATCGGGGGGCAGCCGGCGGCGGCCCGGGCGGCCGCGACCAGCTCGGCCGTGCGGGTCGCGGTGCCGCTGGGCGCGTCGATCTTGCGCGGGTGGTGCAGCTCGACGATCTCGACGGAGTCGAAGAACCGCGCGGCCTGCGCGGCGAACCGCATCATGAGGACGGCCCCGATCCCGAAGTTCGGCGCAACGACGACGCCCAGTCCGGGCCGGGCGGCGAGCCAGTCGCGCACCTGCGCGAGCCGCTCGTCGGTGAAACCGGTCGTGCCGACCACGGCGTGCACCTGCGCCTCGATGCACCAGTGCAGGTTGTCCATCACCGCGTCGGGCTGGGTGAAGTCGACGACGACCTCGCAGGCGCGCAGCGGCTCCCGGTCGTCGCCGGCGTCGACGGCCGCGGCCAGGCGCATGTCGTCGGCGGCCTCGACTGCGGCGCAGACCTCCGAGCCCATCCGGCCGGCGGCGCCGAGCACCCCGACCGCGATGGCGCTCATGCCACGGCCGCCGAGAAGTCGTGGTCGTCGAAGGGGCCGATGACCGCGAGCGCCATCGGCCCGCCGAGCACCTCGCCGGCCACCTGCCGGACCTCGTCGAGGGTCACCCGCTCGATGCGCTCGAGCACCTCGCCCACCCCGTGCAGCTCGCCGTAGACGAGCTCGGCCTTGCCGAGCCGGCTCATCCGGCTGCCGGTGTCCTCCAGGCCGAGCACGATGCCGCCGCGAAGCTGGCCCTTGCCGCGGGCCATCTCCTCGTCGGTGATGCCGCGCTCGGCGACCTCCGCCACCTGCGCGCGGCACAGGGCCAGCACCTGGTCGGCCTTCGCCGGCTGGCACCCGGCGTAGATGCCGAACAGGCCCGCGTCGGCGTACTGCGAGGTGTAGCTGTAGACCGAGTAGGCGAGACCCCGCTTCTCCCGCACCTCCTGGAACAACCGGCTCGACATGCCGCCGCCGAGGGCGCCGTTGAGGACGCCGAGCGCGAACCGGCGGTCGTCGCGGCGGGCCATGCTGGAGGTGCCGAGCACCAGGTTGGCCTGCTCGGTGGGACGGCGTACGACGGTGACGCCGCGGGCACCGGCGCCGCGCTGCCGGCCGGCACGGGCCGGGGCGTGGCGGCGCCCGTCGTCGGCGAGCGTCGGGGCGAACGCCGCCTTGACCAGCCGCAGCAGCCGGCCGTGGTCGAGATTGCCGGCGGCGGCGACCACGACGTTGTCCGGCGTGTAGCGGCGGCGGTAGTAGCCGGCGATCTGCGCCCGCGTCATCGCGGCGATCGACTCGTCGGTGCCGAGCACCGGCCGGCCGAGCGGCGCCGCGCCCCAGAGCGTCTGGGCGAACGTGTCGTGCACCGCGTCGCCGGGGTCGTCGTCGTGCATCGCGATCTCTTCGAGGATCACGTCGCGCTCGGACTCGACGTCGGGGCCACGCAGCACCGACGCGGTGACCATGTCACTGACCACGTCGACGGCGAGCGGCAGGTCGGCATCGAGGACCCGGGCGTAGTAGCAGGTGTACTCCTTGGCGGTGAAGGCGTTCATCTCGCCGCCGACCGCGTCCATCACGGCCGCGATCTCCAGCGCGTCGCGACGCCGGGTGCCCTTGAACAGCAGGTGCTCGAGGTAGTGCGACGCGCCGGACAGGGCCGGCGTCTCGTCGCGCGACCCGACGCCGACCCACACCCCGAACGCCACCGACCGCACGGCCGGGATCGCCTCGCTGATCACCCGCAGCCCGCCGGGCAGCACCGTGCGGCGGACGAGCCCGTCGGCGCCGCTCTGCAGGGTGCGGGTGGTGCCCGGCGCCTGGGCGTCCGGGTGCAGCGAGACCGGCACGCTACTCCGCGGCCGGCTGCGCGTCGGCCGGCTGCGCGTCGCCCGCGCCACCGCCGTCGACCGGGACCAGCGACAGCTTGCCGCGCGGGTCGATCTCGGCGATCTGCACCTGGATCTTGTCGCCCACCTTGAGCACGTCTTCGACGCTGTCGATGCGCTTGCCGCCCACCAGCTTGCGCACCTGGGAGATGTGCAGCAGGCCGTCCCTGCCCGGCATGAGGCTGACGAAGGCGCCGAAGTTGGTCGTCTTCACGACCGTGCCGAGGAACCGCTCGCCGACCTCGGGCTGCACCGGCGACACGATCGAGCGCACCATCTTCAGCGCGGCCTCCGCGGCCTCGCCGTTGGTCGCGCCGATGTAGATCGTGCCGTCGTCCTCGACGGTCAGGTCGGCGCCGGTGTCGTCCTGGATCTGGTTGATGACCTTGCCCTTCGGCCCGATCACCTCGCCGATCTTGTCGACCGGGATCTTCTCGGTGATGATCCGCGGCGCGAACGGCGACATCTCCGCCGGCTGGGCGATGGCCTCCGCCATCACGTCGAGGATCGTCATCCGCGCCTCGCGGGCCTGCTGCAGCGCGGCGCCGAGCACCGACGCGGGGATGCCGTCGAGCTTGGTGTCGAGCTGGAGCGCGGTCACGAACTCGCGGGTGCCGGCGACCTTGAAGTCCATGTCGCCGAACGCGTCCTCGGCGCCGAGGATGTCGGTGAGCGTGACGTAGTCGTCACCCTCGTGGATCAGACCCATCGCGATGCCGGCGACCGGTGCCTTGAGCGGCGCACCGCCGGCCATCAGCGACAGCGTCGACGCACAGACCGACCCCATCGACGTGGAGCCGTTGGAGCCGACGGCCTCGGAGACGACCCGGATCGCGTAGGGGAACTCGTCCTTGCTCGGGAGCACCGGGATCAGCGCCCGCTCGGCGAGCGCGCCGTGCCCGATCTCGCGGCGCTTCGGGGAGCCCACGCGGCCGGTCTCGCCGGTGCTGTAGGGCGGGAAGTTGTAGTGGTGCATGTAGCGCTTGCGCGTCTCGGGGTTGAGCGTGTCGATCATCTGCTCCATCCGGAGCATGTTGAACGTCGCCACGTTGAGGATCTGCGTCTCGCCCCGCTCGAACAGGCTCGACCCGTGGACCCGCGGGACCACGCCCACCTCGGCGCTGAGCTGGCGGATGTCGCGGGTGCCGCGGCCGTCGATGCGCACGCCGTCGCTGATCACGCGCTGGCGCACGAGCTTCTTGGTCAGCGCGCGGAACGCCGGGCCGAACTCCTTCTCCCGGCCGTCGAACTGACCGGTCAGCTTGTCGACGGCGGCGGCACGGATGCGGTCGAGCTCGCTCTCGCGCTCCTGCTTGTCGGCGACCGTCAGCGCGCGGCGCAGCTCGTCGGTGGCCGCCGCGGCGACCGCCTCGTAGACGTCGTCGCCGTAGTCGAGGAAGACCGGGAAGTCGCGGGTGCTGCGGTCGACGGCGGCCGCGTCGGCCAGCTCGCGCTGGGCGCGGCACAGCTCGCGGATGAACGGTTTGGCCGCCTCGAGGCCCTGCGCGACGACCTCCTCGGTCGGCGCGGTCGCCCCGCCGCGGACGAGTGCCACGGTGTGCTCGGTGGCCTCGGCCTCGACCATCATGATCGCGACGTCGCTGCCGTCCTCGAGCACCCGCCCGGCGACGACCATGTCGAACGTCGCGCGCTCCAGCTCCGAGTAGGTCGGGAACGGCACCCACTGGCCGTCGACGTGGGCGATCCGCACGCCGGCGATCGGGCCGGTGAACGGCAGGCCGGCCAGCAGCACCGAGCAGGCCGCGGCGTTGATCGCGACGACGTCGTAGAGGTGGTCGGGGTTGAGCGCCAGGATCGTCGAGACGACCTGAATCTCGTTGCGCAGGCCCTTGGCGAACGACGGCCGCAGCGGCCGGTCGGTGAGCCGGCAGGTGAGGATCGCGTCCTCGCTGGGCCGGCCCTCGCGGCGGAAGAACGAGCCGGGGATCTTGCCCGCGGCGTACTGCCGCTCC